>CALVIJ010000084.1 GCA_944329505.1 uncultured Bacilli bacterium
AATTAGTGATGGTAGTTCTTTAGTTGAAGAAGACTATGAAATTACAACTTTTAAGGATGCAACTATCAAATTAGAAGGTGTGACTGTCGATAAAAAGTATAAAGAAGATAGTGAAAATTCAGAATATGACACTTATGTTATTCCAACATTATTTAAAGGCGAATATGATGTCCAAATGACTTTGAAAAACGGACTTACTACTGAAAGCACATTAGATGTTGGTGGTTATAGTTCAAGTCTTAATACATTAGAATTATCTGACAAGGATGAAAAAGATTTAGAAAAAACTATTAAAGATGATGTTAACAAATTATACGATTCAGCTATTGCGAATAAATCATTTAGTGATATCAAAGGTGATTTTGAATATGATGGTTCAGATTTATCAGATTTAGAAGATGCTTATAGTTCTTTTGCTAGTTCAATTAAAAATAATGAACTTAGGGATTATAATTTAACTGATTTAGAAGTCGAAAGATTATCAGTAAATGAAGATGGAAGTTTATATGTGACAGTTAATTTAGAATATAAATATACAGCAAAAGAATATTTCTCTGATGATACTGTTTCAAATTCTGATGAAGATGTAGCTTATTTGACTTTTGATTACAAAGATGGATTTAAACTTGTAGATATGACAGGTTTGGCGACTTATTTTTCAAGATTTTAAGGAGGGATGTTAATGGCAAAATTTTGCATACATTGTGGTAAAAAATTAAAAGAGGGAGAAGTTTGCGATTGTCAAGCAAACGTATCTGTACAAACTGATAATCTTGGTACAACTTTATTAAATGTGTTAAAAGGTATGTTTGTAAAACCGATTGATACTATTAAGAGTTATACTAATGAAAAAAATTTTAATTTAGCTTTAATTTTAGTAGGGATTTTTAGTTTATCAGCAGCTTTATTTATGCTTTCACTTATAAAGAACCTTTCTGATATGGCAACTAGTTCTATGGGAGCACTTACTATATATTCCATTACAAGAACCTCAATGGAAATTCCATATTTACAAATATTCTTTATTAGTTTAATTGCTATTATTGCCTTTACATTTATGTATACTGCACTTTTATATTTAGTAAATTCAGTAATGTTTAAAGGTGACAAGAGTTTTAAAAAAGTATTTACAATGTATGGTATCAATACTGTGATTACTTCAGTTACTTTACTTGTGACAGCAATATTCATGTTTATCCATGTTGTTTTAGGACTTTTAATTTTCGTACTTGGTTATACATTAAATATGGTTTATATGTATAAAGGAATTGAAACTCTTGGCGTGAAAGATGAAAATAAACATGGTTATATTTATTTAATAACAACAATATTTTATAGTATCGCACTATTTATTATTTCACTAATATTCTCATAAGATAGACTTTAGTCTATCTTTTTTGAATAAAATTTTGTAAAAATCCAATAATAATAAGGACATTTGAGAAGGTATGAAAAATATGTAAAAAAATGTCCTAAAACCTTTGAAAAAGACTGAGGTTTATGGTAAACTGTATATAGTATGTAAGCCTAGTGGGAATTATTAAACAAAAAAATTTTGTTTTTTATTTCGCCTAAGGATAAGAACATTTAGTATTTGGAGTGGATTGTATGAATATTTTATTTGAGATTGCTGATAGAGATTTAATGATTATAGGAGCTATTTTAGTAGCCATTTTGGTTGTAGCAATGATTATTTTTAAAGCGGCCGTTAAAGGAAGCAAAGTAAAACCAATTGGTGAAGATGTACGTTTTGATAGTGAAGATAATTCAGATGAAGAAACAGAAGAAAAAGTAGAGGATAAAAAGATAGAACTTACTGAAGAACAAAAAGAAGCTAAAGCAGAATTAGAGAGAGTTTATCAACAAATGAGCGCTGATTTAGAAAAGCAAGAAGAGAAACACGATGATATTGATGCTTTTGAAAGAGAGCAAGAAGAGAATGCAATTATCAGTTATCAAGAATTAATGGCAGCTGCTGAAAAGTTAAAACAAGAAGCTAATCAGTATGAGGCTCATGTAGAAAATAAGGCTGATATGAGAGTTAATGAAGCTATGAGCACATATAAAGAACACACAGAAAAAGCAACTCAAAAGCAAGAAGAAAAACCAGCATATCATGGATTTAAAAATTCAGAAATTATTTCTCCAATTTATGGAATTCAAAGAGAAAATGAAAAAAGCTCCCCAAAACACCAAAGAGGTGGTATAATAAATAGAGCTTATGAAGAGGTCAGTCCTGAAAGTGAGACAGAAAACAACATCGACTTTTTGAATTCACTTAAAGAGTTTAGAAAAAATTTATAAGCCATTAGGCTTATTTTTCTTTGGAGGTTATATATGAAATATAAAATTATTACTTTGGGTTGTAAGGTAAATGAATATGAAAGTGAAGTAATGGCTAATTTACTCGAAAACCATGGATATATTAAATCTGAAAATCCAGATGTTTGTATTGTAAATACTTGTACAGTAACTAATACAGCTGATAGTAAATCGAGAAAGATAATCAGATCACTTAGAAGAAAATATCCGAATGCTATTTTAATTGTAGCCGGATGTATGATTCAAAATAAGAAAGATAAATTAGATGTTCCAGCTGATATTGTAATTGGCAATAAACACAAAACAGATATAGTTAGTTTATTAGAAGAATACAAAGATAAACAATTATATATGGTAGAAGATATGGAAGACGCTGATTTTGAAGATATGAGTTTGAATAATTTTGATTTAACTAGAGCTTATATAAAAATTGAGGATGGATGTGATAATTATTGTTCATACTGTATCATTCCATATGTAAGAGGTCATGTAAGAAGTAAAAAACATGAAAGAGTGATAGAAGAAGCTAAGGTTTTAATTAAAAATGGTCATAAGGAAATTGTTTTAACAGGAATTCATACAGGACATTATCACGATGGTAATTATAGTTTTGCGGATTTACTTAAAGATTTAGTAAAATTAGATGGCCTTAAAAGGCTTAGGATATCTTCTATTGAAATTACAGAAATAAATAATAAAGTTTTGGATATAATTAAAAATAGTGATGTTTTAGTTAATCATATGCATATTCCTTTACAATCAGGTTCTGATGAGATATTAAAGAAAATGAACAGAAAATATGATAAACAGTATTTTATAGATAAAATAAAAAAATTAAAGGAAATTAAACCTGATATGAATGTAACTACCGATGTCATTGTAGGTTTTCCAGGTGAGACTGAAGAAGAGTTTCAAGAGTGCATAGAAACGATTAAAAAAGTAGGCTTTACGAAATTACATGTATTTCCTTATTCTGATAGAGAGGGTACAGTGGCTAGTCAGATGCCTAATAAGATTCCTGGAAATATTAAAAAAGATAGAGTTAAAAGATTATTAGAAGTTTCTAAAGAACTTGAAATAGAATATATGAATAAACATATAGGTGATGAGACTATTTTTATTCCAGAAGTTTATGAAGATGGCTATTTGATTGGACATACTTCTAATTATTTATTAATTAAAGCTAAAGGTGATAAATCACTATTAACTAAAGAAGTAATAGTCAAAATTAGTAAAGTTGAATATCCTTATTTGCTAAGTAGTGTAAAAAATTTTGAATTAAGTAGATAATTTTGTTATAATATTAATAGAGGTGACATTATGAACAAATATCCAAATAGTATTAGAAATAATATGGTAAATACCAGACCATTTAGAGATGAATATAATATTCAGGTTACTAGTTTACCAGAGCCACAAGTATCATATAAGCCGCAAAAAGAAGTAAATCTAAAAACGATTGTGATAGCAGTAGCTATTGCAGCAGCAACTATTAGTGGTGCAGCAGTAATGTCTAATATACAATTTCAAAACTTTCAGCGGGCGACACAAACTGTGTATACAGAAGATGTTGTAAATTATCCTGGAATTAGATTTGAAATATCAGCCAATGGAACAGGTTATTTTGTAGATGAGCAAGGTCGTCATTTTGGACAAATAGATAATTTGGATGCACAACAAATGGCAAATCAATATGTAGAAAATGGAATTGTTAACATAAATAATTCTCATGTTAAATAGACTTAAATAGTCTTTTTTTTGAATTTCATTGAACGTTTGTTCTTGTTGTGATATAATGATTAAAATGAAAGGAAAATAGGTATGGACAGTTACATCAAAGGAAATTTTCGCCGGAGTATTTTTAAATCCGATAAAGGTTATGTTATCGGACTTTTTAAAGCGCGAGAAACTAATGATGAAGCTTTAGAAGAGTATGTGAACCAAACGATTACTTTTACTGGTTATTTTCACGAATTAAATGAGGATGACACTTATATTTTATATGGAGAAGCTGTTAATCATCCTAGATATGGTTTTCAATTTCAGTCTAATAGATATGAGAGGATTAAGCCGACGGGAAAAGAGGCAGTTGTAGAGTTTTTGTCTAGTGATTTATTTCCTGGAGTTGGTGAAAAATTAGCTAAAAGTATTGCCGATGTTTTAGGGGATAATGCCTTAGATAAAATTTTAGAAGATGAAAGTTCACTTTA
>CALVIJ010000085.1 GCA_944329505.1 uncultured Bacilli bacterium
CCTTTATCAAACAAAAACAGTAAAAACAAAAAAAAAAAAAAAAACAAGTAACATTTTCGATAAATCGTTTTTTAACATTTACTTGTCGCTTATTGTTTGCAATATGAAAAAAACTCCTAAAATTTAAAATTTCTTCTACTACTAATAGTATTAGTAAATTTTTAATTATCAATTTTATTTATAATATAATCTTTTAAAAACGTTTTTTATTATTTTCATATATATTAGTTTGACATTTTATATGTATAAGGTTATAATACGTATGCTTTTAAACGGTAAAAATTTATAAAACTCAAGTTTTTTTAAAATAAATATGATAAAATAGAATATGGAGGTAGTATTTATGTTTAAACCTTTAAAAATTTTAGATGAAAAACATAAAGTTCTGAGACAAAAAAGCAAAGAAGTTGAACTTCCTTTATCTAAAGAAGATAAAGATACAATAAATCATATTATTAAACATTTAACATATAGTCAAATCGAAAAATATGCAGAAAAATATGATTTGAGACCTGGTATGGGACTAGCTTTCCCACAACTTGGTAAATTAAAAAGAATCATTGTAATTGTTTATGAATATGAAGAAGGAAAATTTCAAAATTATGTCATCGTCAATCCTAAAATAATCAGTCATTCTGAAGAAATGGTAGCTTTGGAAACTGGCGAAGGATGTTTGAGTGTTAACAGAGAAGTCGACGGGCATGTACCAAGATATGCAAGAATAACCATCACTGGATACGATCCTGATGGAAATAAAATTCAATTTAGAGCTCGCGAAGATTTATCAGTTGCTCTTCAGCATGAAGTTGATCATTTAGATGGGATTTTATTTTTTGATAAAATTAATAAAAATAAACCTTTCTTTGATGAAAACGAAATAAGATTAATATAAGGAGGCATTTATGAAAAAAATTATTGCTAAATATGTTATATTAATTGTAGTAACCTTTGCAGCTTCTATTTTTATATATAAATATGTTATGGATAACAATCCTGTTAATACTGAAAATGATTTAATTTATTTACAATCTCAAACTGAAGAACAAATGTTGAGTAATACAAATTATACAATTGATAATCCAAATGTTATTTTAAATCCTTACGGCAACTCCCCTCTTTCTGCCTTAATTATATTTCAAACTAAAGATTTAACAACTTCAACAGCTACAATCAAAGGTAAAGATGGCGCCAATGATTTAACACACACTTTTACTCCTACGAAAGTACATATTTTACCAATTTATGGATTATACGCTGGTTATGATAATAAAATTGTTATCGAAGCTAGTGGCATTAAGAAAGAAATTACAATTACAACAGATGCTTTACCCGACGACTTTTCTAAAGTCACTGATTTATCTAATAACGATTTTGAAACTGAAGAATTTTATTTTACAACCCCTGAAGAAATCGGATATACTGCCGCTTATGATTCTAATGGTGAAGTAAGATGGTATTTAATTGGAGATTATAAATGGGATATTCAAAGACTTAACAATGGTCACATTTTACTAAGCAGTGATAAAATACTAAGTAGAGATTATAGCGTTGGATTAATAGAAATGGATTTACTTGGTAAAATATATTATGAATATGCTGTTCCTGGCGGATACCACCATGATGTTTACGAACTTAACAACGGAAATTTCCTTCTAGCCTCTAATAAATATGCTAGATCAACAGTAGAAGATATCGCAGTTGAAATTGATCGTGCAACTGGTAACATTGTCAAAGAAATTGACTTACATGATATTTTACCTGGTAAAAAGAATGGTAATTGGTTTGGCATGAATTCTATAAATTATGATATTAATACAAATTCAATTACTATATCTGGTTATAATGGAAACATGATTGTTAATTTAGATTATCGTACTTTAGATATTAACTGGATTATTGCTGACAAAAACAAAGTCGATGAAAATTATAAACAATATTTATTAAAAGTTGATGGCGAAATTCATTATCCAAATAAACCAGAATCAATAAACTTACTAGAAGGTAACAAATTAATTTTTGCTAGTGAAGTAAACAACAAAAAACACTTATTAACATATAAGATAGATTACTCTAATAGAACGGTAAAACAGTTAAATGATTATGAATTGCCAAATAATGAAGAAACTTATTTAGAAGTTATCGGTGATAGTGACTATGTAATTACCCAAGGTCATGTAATCTCAGAAATTCAAAACAACGAAGAAGTTATTAGTATGAACGTTAACTCTACTTTATATAACACCAAAAAGATGAATCTATATGCAAATGATGTTTACACTAAAGTTTATGGAGTAAGACTAGGAAGTTTAGGTGAATCATCTACTATCAATAACTTCTTACTTCTTGCAGCTAAAAATGATAATACTATTTTAGAAGATTATAATATTTCTTTTTATAAAGATGTATTTGGTTTAAAAGTAACAGGAACATTTAAAGAAAGCGATGAAGTTCAAATTGTTTTAGACAATGTATTAGATAAGAAAACTTATAGATTACAAAACTCAAAGGATTCAAACAAAAAAGTTACAGCATCAAGATATATTAGTGAAGACAATATAAAAGGCAAATATTATATTTATTTAAGAATAAACGGAACCATTTATAAATTACATAAATATGTTATTTTCTATTAAAAAACGTTAGGCTTAAACCTAACGTTTTAATTTATAATACTATCATCATAACCTTTAGTTTTATAATTAGAACCACATTTCAAATAAGGTGTATAGGATATTTCCATTCCATCTTGGACAAATTCAACATAGCCAGTACACTCAGTATCTGTATCTTGAATATCTTTGATTTCATCCAAATATTCATTTTCTTTAAGCATGGAATAACTTAGAATCCAAGTTTCTGAATCTTCTGCATTCCCAGAATAATTGTCATTTTGATATCTTTCAGCCGCAAGTTTTAATTCTTTTTCTAAATCTTGATAAGTAACTTTTTCTACTTCTTCTTGATTAGTATCTGTACTTTGCTTAGTAACAGTATTTTGCATCAATGTCATAATAATAATCAATGAAATAAAAATTACAGCGACGAAAATAATGAATTCTTTAATCCCAAATCCTTGTTGATTCATATTCTTTTACCTTTCATTTTATCAACATTAAATCTATAAAGTGTACCCGGTCTACCGCTACCTTTAGAAGTTTTAAATCCCGTATCAAACACTAGATCTTGATTGACAAACTTTTTGTGAAAGTTTCGTCTATCAATAGCCTTTCCTAAAACATTTTCATAAAAGTTTTGAAGTTCTGGTAAAGTAAAATCACTTGGGAAAAATGCAAGTAGTAAATCATCATAGTTTGTAACAATTTTTTTCTTAACTTCTTTACTCACAGTTTTAATTATGTGTTCATGATCAAATCCCAATTTTGGCAATTCATCTACTTCAAACCAAGCTTTATCAACAGTTTCTTGTTTCATCTCGGTTAAAACTTTATCAGTTATAGCCACAAAAGATATACCGATAATTCTCGCACTTGGATCACGAGTTAAATCGCTAAAAGATTTACTTTGAAACATAACATTTTCATTCAATCCTGTCATACCTTCATATATCTTTTTAGCATTTTCTTCTAGTGTTGTTTCATTATCTAATGGAGCACTTGGTAGTGTCCAATATCCTTTATAAGGATTTTCAGCTTTCTTCTTTAGATAAATTTTTAATTTTCCCTTATCAGCTGCATAAATAAGCAATACAGTTTCTACAACATTATAATAAGATTTTTCCATAAAATCACCCTTTGCGTCAAAATTTACGCATTATTATATATCGATATTGGAAAAATGTCAATTTTAGGAATTTTTAATTTCGTTTTTAATTTTATCGTAAATAATTGCCATAGCATATTTAAAGTCTTTGTTAGCTTCAATATTCATCATTAAATCATTATATTTTTCGTTTTCAATCGGATAAGAAAAAATACATAAATCACTAGCAGGAATATTTTTCTTAGTTCTTAAAAGCGTTTCCATATTCGCAATGTCCGCCGTCAATCTATCATACTTTTCCGTTCCTTTAAACTCTAAAACCGCTTTTATCATTAAAAAAGTGATAAGACTATGGCCATATTCTTTTCTAAAATATTCATCTAACAATTCAAATTGATCACGATAATCATTCGCACTACTAATAAAAGAATAATCTTTGTCATATATCATCATTATTAGTTTTACTAAATCATATTTTTTATATTTATGCTTATGCATGGTATATTGAATAGCTTCATCAGCTATATCATAAACTGGATTTTGAAACTCTATTTTTAGTTTCATATTTAAACCTGTTTCATCAGTCATTTGTATCCCCTTCTTTGCCACTATCATTATAACAAAAATCGTTGACAAAAAAAAGAGCTAATGCTCTTAATTAATTTCAATTAATGACATTGTTTCAGAGTTCGCAACTATTTCAACATTTACTTCACTTAATTTTGAATAATTATATA
>CALVIJ010000086.1 GCA_944329505.1 uncultured Bacilli bacterium
GGAGGTGTTTTTATGGCACGTATTAAAGGTGTAGATATACCAAATAATAAAAGAATTGAAATCGCATTAACTTATATTTATGGTATTGGAAGAAGTTTATCTAATCAAATTTTAAAAGATGCGAAAGTTGATGTTAACAAAAAAGCAGGAAGTTTAGATAACGATGAACTTTCACGTATTCGTGATGAAGTTAATAAGTATTTAACTGAAGGTGATTTACGTCGTGAAGTTAACATGAATATCAAAACTAAGATGGAAATCAATTCTTATCAAGGTACTCGTCATAAAAGAGGCTTACCAGTTAGAGGACAAAGAACTAGTAGAAATGCTAGAACTCGTAAAGGTAAACCTAAAACAATAGCAAATAAGAAGAAATAGGAAACTTTAAAAGGAGGATATTATGGCTTATAAAGCAAGAAAACGTAAAGTTAAAAAGAATGTCCCAGAAGGTAGAGCCTTTATTCATTCAACTTTTAATAATACAATTGTTACCCTTACTGATAAAGAAGGAAATGCGATTAGTTGGGCATCAGCTGGTACTGTAGGCTTCAAAGGTAGTAAGAAATCAACTCCATTTGCAGCTGGTATGGCTGCTGAAGCTGCTGGTAAGGCTGCAGCTGAAATGGGTATGAAAAAAGTTGAAGTATATGCGAAAGGTTTAGGTTCTGGAAGAGAAACAGCAATTCGTTCATTACAAACAGCTGGTTTAGAAATTACTTCAATTTCAGATGTCACACCTATGCCACATAACGGATGTCGTCCACCAAAACGACCTCGTGGATAAAAGGAAAGGAGACCTTTATGAATTTTGAAAAACCAGATTACAAAATAACAGATTATGTAGAAAATAATAACTATGGAAAATTTGAACTAGAACCTTTGGAAAGAGGTTTTGGTATGACAATTGGTAATGCTCTTCGTAGAGTAATGTTATCATCAATGCCAGGAAGTGCTATTGTAGCAGTTAAAATTGATGGTGTTATGCATGAATTTCAAACTATCGAGGGTGTTATCGAAGATGTTACAGCTATTATCTTAAATTTAAAAGGTATTGCTATTAGAAATCATTCTGAAGAAGTTAAAACTGCTCATTTATCAGTTCATGAAGAAAGAGTTGTTACAGCTGGTGATATTATCTGTGATAGCGATGTAGAAATAATTAATAAAGATCAAGTTATTGCTACTGTAGCTAAAGGTGGAAAACTTGATATGGAATTTATTATCGCTAATGGTCGTGGAGCTGATTTATCATCTGAAAATAAAAAATATATTACTGATTCTAGTTTAGGATATATTCCAATTGATGCTTTATATTCACCAATTGAAAGAGTTAACTTTGAAATTGATAAAGCTCGTGTTGGACAAGATGCTTCTTATGATAAATTAATTATGGAAGTTGAGACTAATGGATCACTTCGTCCAGAGGAAGCTATGGCACTTGCTGCTAAAATCTTGATTGAACATTTAAATATCATTACTAATTTAAGTGAAATTGCTGATATTACTGGTATTATGAATGCTAAACAAGAAGATAGTAAATTAAAGAAATTAGAAACATCTATCGATGATTTAGATTTCTCTGTTAGAGCTTATAACTGTTTAAAGAGAGCTAATATTAATACTTTAGGTGATTTAACTGAAAAATCAGAATTAGAAATGATGAAAATTCGTAATTTAGGTAAAAAGTCTTTAAAAGAAGTTATGGATAAGATTAAAGATATGGGACTTAAATTCCGTGATGAAGACTAGTTAGGAGGAAATGAATGGCTTATAGAAAGTTAGGACGCGACAACAAACATAGAAGAAGTATGCTAGCTAATTTAACTAAAGATGTTATCAACAATGAGAAGATAGTTACTACTGAAACTAGAGCTAAAGAAGTTCGTAAGTTTGTCGACAAAATGATTACTTATGGTAAAGACGGATCATTAGTAGCCAGAAGAAAAGCTTTAGCTTTCTTACACAATGACAAAGATACTGTTAAAAAAGTATTCGATGATTTAGCTGTAAGATATGCTAAAAGAAATGGCGGATATACTAGAATTTCTAAAATTGATGAAAGAAGAGGAGACGACGCTTTAATGGTTGTTCTATCTCTTGTTGAAGAGGATGCTAAATAAGCATTCTTTTTTTTGACTTTATGTAATTTTAATGATATAAATATAATGGGTGATAGTATGACGGACGAGGAAATTAAAGCTTATGTAGATAGAGTTGAAAGTGTGTCTTTATCTGAAGTAGAAAATATTTTACCGGATTATGATTATTATAATGCGGATGTAATTATAGGTAAAATTTGTGAGGGCTTATCTGAAAATGTTAATATTTTGAGAAGATTAAATGATGAGAGTGGTAATCATGAACTTGATAATGAAATTAGAGAGTTACTTAGAAAAATTTTTGTATGTAATAATTATTTAGATAAACAAAGTAAATATAGAAGTGAAATGATAGAGCCGGAGCACAAATTAGTGTTTGCGAAAACACCAGCTGGAAAACCTTATTTTTCTTATGATTTAGGAAAAGTATCTAGAGAAGCTTATGATGAAGTAAAAAAGACATTAGAAGAGATTTTGTATGGTGTTAATATGGCTGATAATAGTAAGGTTAAATATTATACAAATATAGATTTACCACAAAAGGTTTTAGAATTTAAGGGGTATCAGGTTAGAATATTCACTACTAAATTAAAGGGTAATATTTTATGTGTATTTGGACTTAGTATTAAAAAGGCGAATAACGATAAAAGAATAAAAGAAAATTTAAAATTAAGAATCTCATCAATTAACAAGCAAATCGAAGAATTAAAAGTAATGATGAATGATCCTGAGGAACGACAAAAATTATTAGATGATAGTAAAACTATTTTAGATGATATAATGCTTACTCTAAGTGGTGATGATTTGGATAATTCAGATGAGGTTGAATTATTGTTTCCTAGTGATGAAGAGTTAGAAAAGTTAGTTCCTTATAATGATGGAAGTGATAATTCTGAGATTGTAGATGATCAAGTATCTGAAGAGGCACATGATTTATCTCTTGATGAAAAACCTCTAGAAGAAGTTTCTTTGGAACAAAGTACTTCTACAACCTCTAAAGAAATTCCTAGTAGTTCTAAAAAAATTAAAAGAAGAACTAGAGGACTTGGTAAGAAGACTATTGCTAGAAATACTATTACAGAATCTCTTAAAGGGTTAAGTTTAGATGAATTATTAGAAATCCAAAATTTTATTGATGAATTAAGAAAAAATAAGGAACTAAATGATAATATTGCGAATATATATGAGAATTTTCTTAATATGTCTGATGAGCAAATTAGATCTTTTGAAGATAATATTAAATATTTTAAACATGATAAGGTTGGAAGACATAAATAAAAATTGTTACCTTAGGGATAACAATTTTATTTTGCTTTTTTGGTTAGTTTTTTATTATTTATTTCTTCGGCTAATTCTTCGTATTTTTGATTATATTCTTGATGGTATTCATGCATTAGCGATTCATTTTTTAGATGTTCAAACATTTCATAGGGAATATAGGGTTCTATTTCATCTCCCCAAATAATGTATATGAATTCTAGAAATTCGTTTTTGTATTTTTCATCAGTAGGTAACTTTTCAATAGCTTGAGGGTTTGTTAAAAGATCGTGTAATATTTCTAATTCGTCATTTAAAGTAATAATAGGCTTATAGGTTAATGGTTTTTTATTTTGGTTTTTAAATCTTATTTCTCTACGTTTTAATATGTTGTATGTTTCATTAGATATGTATGGTTTAATTTTGTCGTTTAAAATGATATAGAATATTTCTAAAAAATCTATATCGTTTTTGTGAGATTCAGGTAGTAACATTAAAATTTGCGGGTTTTGGATAATTGCACTGAATAATTCAGCCCCGTCTTTAAATTCGTAATTCATAATAAATTCCTCTCATTAAAAATATATTAAAATATTTTAGATATTATGTCAAATAATTTACAAATCATTTGGCTTATTATATAATGTTTTTAAGGTGATTTACATGAAAGCATTAATAACAGGCGCTTCTTCAGGTATGGGAGCTGATATGGCTAGAGTTTTAGTTGAAGAGGGATATGAGGTAATACTTGTAGCGAGAAGAAAGACTAGACTTGAAAAATTAGCTAAAGAATTAGGCGATAAGGCAACAATTATTGTTAAGGATATATCTAGTACGTATAACTGTATGGAGCTTTATAATGAGGTTAAAAAAGAGAATATTGATATATTAATTAATAATGCGGGTTTTGGGGTATTTGGTGAATTTAGTGATACTAATATCGATAAAGAACTTGATATGATAGATTTAAATATTAAGTCTCTGCACACTTTAACTAAATTATTTCTAAAGGATTTTAAGAAAAAAGATCGAGGTTATATTTTGAATGTGGCCTCATCTGCGGGATTTATGGCTGGACCTTTAATGGCTACTTATTAT
>CALVIJ010000087.1 GCA_944329505.1 uncultured Bacilli bacterium
ATTTCAACCCCATTCTACAATTTCAATATATCAAAAAAAGGAATCTTATTCAAATTCCTTAAATTGACGACATTGGTTCTATTCATTAGAACCTATTTTCTTTAAAACAACATCGTAAATAATTCCAATACCAATAAACATTGTTAATAGTGAAACAATGAAACTAATACCTGGTATTAAATTCAAAACAAACAATATTGAAAGTCCAAAAATTCCAACCACTAGCATATTAATATCGTTGTTAAAGAATCTCTGCCATAATTTATAGCCAATTAAATATCCTGTAAAAATAGTGGATAAATACATGATAATAAAATATAAAGCCATCAAGATTAATGCAAGTGGAATTCCTATCGACATCAAGAATAATACAAATATTATAATAGGCATTAAAATCAAGAACAATAATCCCTTTGTAAACGTTTCTAACCCCTTATTAAAATCAAACTTATCATATTCTTTTTGCATTCTAGTAAAAATTTTAGATGCCACTAAACTAAGTACAGCGAACACAAGCATCAATGACATAAATGACCAAAATTTGCCCATCATTGTCGTTACAAAACTATTATTGTCTTGTTGTATAGCATCAGTTTTAGTCGTTTTTCCATTAACTACACCTTTAGAAATATTAACTTTTGCATCACTAGGATAAGATAGATTTCCATTTATCTCCGTATCCTTATCTGCCTCAATATTAGAAGCATATATCTTTACATTACCTTCGATTTTAGCCCCTTTAAAACTAACTGAAGAAGCATATATACTTACATTTCTACTGATTGTTCCGTGAATTTCTACATCAGCACCAGCAACAACAGCATCTCTTTGTAATTCAGCATCTTTATTAATTGTAATAAGATTACCGGCAATAAACGTATCTTTAGAAATAATTCCAGAAACTTCTATTGAATTTCCCGCAAATACCGCATATTCAGTATCACCGTTAAATATTACTTGGTTACCAAGCATAAAGCTGACACCATCTGCACTACCTTTCATTTCCGTATTAGCCCCAACTAAAGCAGTAGAGCCATTTACCTTATCATCCATTGTAACTTCATTATCAATTTTGCTATTAAAATGATCAATCGTTTCAGCTTGAACATTACTTATCATCACAAAAGATAACATCAAACAAAATAATATTTTAAAACTTTTTTTCATATTCATCCTCCACCCTAATCTTATCACGAAACTTAATCTTTGTAAATTAAATAACAAAACATTAAAATAAAATAATTTGCTAAATTTTTTAACATTTTATTTCTTATAATTTAAAAATATGAATAAATAAACATCTATACACAAAAAATATTTAAGACACACTAAAGCCTTAAATATTTATTAAAACCATTGAATATCACTCTAATAAGTGATTTCTAAATAATCATCAGGAATTTCAAATAAACTACTTTTAACTTTATCACTCATTAAATTATATTTAAAAAATACTGTACTTTCTGGACTTTTATATCTAATATAAACTAAATCGTCACCATCGAAATAATAAGTTGACTCATCAGTATTATTAGTATACTTTTCATATATATAGTTTTTACCATAAACCTTTTCTTCTCCGGTTTCATAACCTTGTGTTCTAAGTGTAACCATATCATTTGGTAAAACCCCATAAGCATAATCCTCAAGCTGACTTTCTACTCTATTATAATTCTTCATTTGAGGATCTAATGTATACATATAACCATCCTTTTGAATAATTATCATTTGAGTAGAACCACTTATTTCATAATAATACTTGTCATCACTTCGAGCCATAATTATCTTTGTATCATCATTTTTTTTATTATTTCTATCCCATAGTTCAACATAATAATTATTAGGATCAAAATCTTTAAAAAATAAATAAGTTTTTGAATCACCATTTGCTTCATCAATAACCTTAGTCTCTACACCACAGCCTACTAATAATAAAGCAAATAAACTTAAAAATATCTTCTTAATCATTTAGATCTAACCTTTAAAAACTCCGCAAATCCTAATAATAACTTTTTCTTATCTAAATCTAAAAACTTTAAATCTAATATATCTTGAAAACTTTCTTTAAATAATCTATCCATAGTCTTCTCCGCATATTCTTTCGCACCTGATTTATCAAATATTTCCTTAACTTTACTCATATCATCATTACTTATCTCTTTACCATAATATTTTAATAAATCATCTTTGTATTCCGTATTAATCGCATAAGAATATAAAATAGTCTGTTTAAACTCACTAACATCTGAAGTAACAGATTTTCCTATATGTTTCTCATCACCATAGATACCTAATAAATCATCTTTAATTTGAAAAGCTACACCTAAATTAATTAAAGCATCCTCTAACTTATGAACTTTCTCATCATCGAGTCCACCTAAAATAGCACCTAAACAGTATGGACCAACCACAGAATACCAAGCTGTTTTTAATTTATAAATCTCCATTACATGACTTTCTAAATCATCTTCTGTACCATAAAATTCTTCATAAAATGGTAAAATAACATCCACCATTTCTCCCTCACAAGTTTTAATTGCTACACTATTATAATATTCTAATACTCTGTCTAAATTTTTATTGTTTCTATAATTTTGAACTATAATTTGTAAAGCTAAATAAAAGCCCAAATCACCTAGACATAAAGCCATTGAATTTCCAATATCTTTTCTCTTAACCTCAAAATCATTACCATCTTTTATAGCATCACCATATATCTTTTGATACTTTACTGGTATCGTATCTAATCCTCTTCTTTTATCCGCCTTATCTATAATATCATCATGAATTAAAATAGATGTCTGAAATATCTCTAATGCAATACCTAAAGGTAAATAACTATCATCTTCATTGCCCATACTTTGATAACCTAAAGCAATTAACGAAGCTCTTAAAAATTTGCCACCTTTATTACTAGAAGTAAATTGTTCTAAAGCTTCCTCTAAAAATCTATTACTATAACCTTTAACAAATAAACTGTTGTAATCCTCCATCTTTAAAGTAAACTTACCTTTAACAGATAAATAATACCTTAAAAAATCATATAAAATTTCAATTTTTTTAACATCTCCATCATCATCTAAAATAAAACCAATTTTTTTATCATGTAAACTTTTATCACCCAAAAACCATTTTAAAAATTCTGCGCTTTCTTTTAAAACAACAATCTTTTCATTTTTGTATTCATCACTATTACTTATAACATAATCATTTTCTTTTAAAATTTTATCTACATCAGACATAATTAATCCTCCTAAGATAATTATACATTAAAAACAAAAATTTTCATAATTAATTATTAACTTACTGATTGTTAACATTAAAAATGGCTTTTGCATTTTTAGGTACTATAAAGCGACCATTAAGCGGTCGCTAAAAGATTTATCCTTACTAATTTCTTTTATATACTCTTCTTTCCATAACCTTATAGAATATAAATAATATAATTGCTAAAACTAAAGCTCCAACACCACTATATAAAATTGGTTTTGTCAAATCATCTGTAAGCGAAGTAGCAAACATAGAAAGATCAGTCGCGCTCATCATATCAATGACAAGACCTGGCATTAATAATGATAAACCAATTGTAACAAGACCTGCTATTAATAATGATACTCCTAAGTTCGCACACCATTCAAATCCTTTACGTTTTAAAATAATTACAATTGCACCACTTATAGCTAAACAAACACATAAAAGTATTTTTGTATTAGTACTAAAAATAGTTTGTATTTGTTCTATATTTGCTCCATAACTACTTCCCATTATATCTTCAGAAGTTGGAATTACTGCTACAATATCAGGCAATTGTTTTTCTACTTCCCTTAAAAATTTTTCTTTTTGTCCCTCATCGATTGAAAGATTATTTTCTTCTAAAATATCATCTAGATTATCATTAACTACATTATATATATCTTCTTCAGAAAGTACTGCAGTATTCTCACCATTTATTACATAATCAGTTAAATTTCCTACCGCGCCACCAATAATTTCCTTAGTTACATTAGAATCAATAATACTATCGACAACCTCTTCAGAAACCGAAAACTGTGAAGCTAAAGAGTACATTTCATCCACCACTTGAGCCATTCCATTATTACCATCCGCGCTGCCACTATTTCTTATTTTTTTAACTTCTGTTAATACGTCTGTTTCTTTCACCCGATTTACTATATTTTCTTTTGTTGCAAAACTACTCACATTAAAAACACAAATAGTAACAACTACTAAAACACCAAAAACTAAAGTAAATAAACCAGCCACAAAACTTTTAAGGAAACGCATATAATCACCCTCTAAACAAATTATAACATACCTCTAATTTTATTCCAAATCAATTATGGCAATCGCTTAAAAATATATTAATAAAATGCTTGACAAGTTATAATAATGGAATAACTTTAAAAATCAAATTT
>CALVIJ010000088.1 GCA_944329505.1 uncultured Bacilli bacterium
AAAAAGCCACCGGCTTAGAAGCATTATTAGGGTATCATGAATTAAATGAAAACCAAAAAAGAATAAATGAAATTATGAAATATATAGTAGGTGATTAAATGCATGTATATGGAAAAAATGTAGCTAAAGAAATTTTACAAAATCCAAAGACAATAAAAAAAGCATACATTTACGAAAATTTTAATGATGAAGAAATATTGAATACATTAAAAAAAGAAAATATTTCTTGCAAATTTTTAGATAAAAAAGCTCTAGATAATATCGAAGAAGGTAACCATCAAGGCATAATTTTAGACATTGAAGATTATAGATATTGTTATTTAGATAAATTTTTAGATAGAGATATTGTCGTTATTTTAGATCACTTAGAAGATCCACATAACTTTGGGGCTATCATCAGAACCTGTGAAGCTGCTGGGATTAATAGTATCATAATTCCTAAAGATAGATCAGTAAAAGTAAATGCTACCGTTATGAAAACAAGTGCCGGCACTTTAGAAAATGTCGATATTTCTATGGTTAGTAATATTGTAAATGCCATTAAAACTTTAAAAGATAATGGATTTTGGATTATCGGAACCGATATGGAAGGAACTAATTATAGAGAAATTGATTATAAAGGGAAAATAGCTATTGTTATCGGTAATGAAGGTAAAGGATTAAGTAGATTAACCGAAGAAAATTGTGATTTCATTGCTAAGATTCCAATGAAGGGAACAGTCAATAGTTTAAATGCCTCTGTTGCTGCCGCTTTAGTCATCTATGAGGCGGTGATGAATAGATGAACTATGATGATATAAATGATTATGAAGTATTATCTATTGTTGCTGATAATGAAGAAGCCACTGAACTTTTATTTAACAAATATAAACCCTTAATAATTGGATTAGCCAAAAAAGTATATGGAATGGCTCAAAACACGGGCTTTGATTTAAATGATTTAATTCAAGAAGGAATGATCGGCTTTAGTACAGCTATAAATACTTTTGATGAAAGTAAAGATGCCACTTTTTTCACTTATGCCAAAACATGTATTGAAAGAAGACTATATAGCTTAATTAAATCGGCCAATAGATTTAAACATCAAATCTTAAATGAATCGTATTCAGTAGAAGATTTAGCAAACGATAATAAAAGTTTAGAAAACTTACTAGAAGATAGTACTAGTAATCCTGAAAATAAATTAATTGATAATGAAAATGCTAAAGAATTAATCAGAAATATTCAAACCCAGTTAACTTCATTAGAAAGCGCTGTCTTTGAACTTAAAATCAGTGGCTTTACATATCGAGAAATAGCCGAAATATTAGGTAAAGAGAGTAAATCAATCGACAATGCCATAAGCCGAATTAAAGCCAAAGTTCAAAAATATCTAAACAAATAAAAAGCGAATTTCAATTATTCGCTTTTTTCTATATAATTTAATATTTCCTCACTATCATCTAAGTGTACCTTAGTATGTCCTAAAATTTGATAATCCTCATGTCCTTTACCAAGTAACAAAACAATATCATCTTTTTGAATCATATCTAAAGCTTTTTTAATAGCCTCACGTCTATCTAGACAAACTTCATAATTATCTTTTTTAACACCTTTTAAAATATCTTTCATAATATTTTCTGGATCTTCAGTTCTAGGATTATCATTAGTAAAGATCACATAATCACTATAATTAGAAGCAATCTCTCCCATAATAGGTCTTTTAAGCGGATCTCTGTCGCCACCACAACCTACTAAAGTAATAACTCTGCCTTTCGCAAGTTCTTTATAAGCTGTAACTGTCTTTAATACCGCATCAGGTGTATGCGCATAATCCACAACCGCAAAACCGTCTTTTACCTTATAAGTTTCACATCTACCTTTAGGTGCTTTTAAATCCTTTGTCTTTTCTATTAACTCATTTATTTCAAAACCTAGTTCGTGTAAAATACTGAACATTGTAAAATAATTGTAGACATTAAACTTACTAGTTAAATTAGTTGTTACTTTATATTCTTTTTCATTAACCTTAAAAATAATATCTGTATGATCTGGATAAATATCATCACTTATAATGTCATAATCCGCATTAACAAAACCAAACGTTTTAGTATTTTTAAATCTTTCAATAAATTTTTTACTTGCTTCATCATCTTTATTTACAAGTAAAACTCCATCCTTTTTAATATAATCAGTAAGTAATAATTTAGCTTTTAAATAATTTTCCATCGTTTTATGATAATCTAAATGATCTTCAGTTAAATTAGTAAAAGCTCCAGCTGCAAACTCTAAGCCTTCAATTCTTTTTTGATCTAAAGCAAAATTACTAACTTCCATAACTACATATTCGCATTCCATTTCCTTAGCTTTTGCAAGTAATTTATATGTCGTTAAAATCTCTGGAGAAGTATTTGGTAATTCTCTAAAGTAATCACCGCACATAAATCCGATTGTACCAATATATGCAGCTTTTTTGCCTAAATCTAAAAGCATTTGATAAGTTAAATAAGCTGATGTAGTTTTACCATTTGTACCCGTAATTCCAATTAATTTTAAATCTTTAAATTCATCTTTGTATTCTTTTACAAGTAATTTTTGATAATATTCAGCTGAATTTTCAACAACTGTAACCGGCACACTACAATTAACTTCCTTTTGAGCAATCACTGCGGTTGCTCCATTTTTAATAGCATCTTCTATATAATCATGACCATCTACTGTATAACCTTTAATAGCCACAAAAATCTGACCTGGTTTAATTAACCTTGAATTAGTTTCATATTTAAACATTTAAATTCCTCCCTAATTTATTGTATAAAAAAACATAGAATATGTGATAAATAACCACTTATATAATAATAACATCAATTTTTCATTTATACAAACCTTCATAATTTATTAAAAAATATAAATTACTCAAAAAATCCTCAGTTGCATTTTCTGCGAAAAAATAATACAATTATATTGTAAAGGAGGCTGACACAATGTCAAAAGTTTATTTTACAAAAGAAATAACACCAGAATCTTTAGTTAAAATCTATGAAAAGTTAGGTGTTAAATTAGAAGGAAATGTTGCCGTAAAATTACACTCTGGTGAAAAGGGTAACCAAAATTACTTAAGACCAGAATTTGTAAAACCTTTAGTAGACCATGTAAATGGTACAGTAGTAGAATGTAACACAGCTTATGAAGGAGCTAGAAACTCTACCGAAAAACATAAACAGTTAATTAAAGAACATGAATGGGATAAATATTTCAAATTTGATTTATTAGATGAAGAAGGACCAGATTTAGAATTAGATGTTCCAAATGGTAAAATTTTAAAGAAAAACTATGTTGGTAAAGATTTAGTAAACTATGATTCAATGCTAGTTCTATCTCACTTTAAAGGTCATGCTATGGGTGGCTATGGTGGTGCATTAAAACAGCTTTCAATCGGTTGTGCATCTTCTGCCGGTAAAACTTTAATCCATACAGCAGGTGCTACTAACGATCAAACAAAACTTTGGGATAACCTTCCAGAGCAAGATAGATTCTTAGAAGCAATGGCCGATGCAGCTGAAAGCGTTGTAAATCATTTCAAAGATAATATTGTATATATAAATGTTATGAAAAACATCTCAGTAGATTGTGATTGTGATGGTAATGCCTCTGCACCTTGCATGGAGGATATTGGAGTTTTAGCTAGTACTAATCCAATTGCCGTTGACCAAGCTTGCTTAGATTTAGTTTATAATTCTACTGATCCAGGAAAAGATAAATTAATCGAAAGAATCGAATCAAGACATGGTGTTCATACTGTTGAAGCAGCAAGCGAACTAGGCTTTGGTGAAAGAGAGTACGAATTAATCGAATTTTAAAAGCGAGAAATCGCTTTTTTTGGTATAATAATGTAGGTGATTAATTATGAAGTTAGTTTCATGGAATGTCGCAGGCATTCGTGCTTGTATAAAAAAAGGATTTATAGATTTCTTTAATGAAGTAAATGCCGATATATTTTGTATTCAAGAATCTAAAGCAATGGAAGATCAATTTGATTTTAGACCAGAAGGTTATGATATGTATCTATTCCCAGCTGTTCGTAAAGGCTACTCTGGAACTTTAATTTATTCTAAAGTAAAACCTTTGAATGTAATCTATGGAAATATCGAAGAAGAATACGATGAAGAGGGTAGAACTATTACTTTAGAATTTGAAGATTTTTACTTAGTTAACGTCTATGTTCCAAATGTCAAAAGAGATTTATCTAGAATAGATTCAAGAATGCATTTTGAAGATGTCTTTAGAAAATATTTAAATAAATTAGATGAAAAGAAACCTGTAATTATATGCGGTGATTTTAATGTTGCCCATGAAGAAATAGATATTTGTAATGCTAAAGCTAATATTGG
>CALVIJ010000089.1 GCA_944329505.1 uncultured Bacilli bacterium
AAAAGTATCTTGTGCATCTCTAGCTGGATGTCCTTTAGGTAAATTAAGCATCTCAAAGTTATATTCATCTTTTTCAACTTCTGGTCCATCAACCACATCATATCCCATGGACATAAGTAACTCTTCAATATCTTCAATCATCTTCTCCAAAATACTAGGAGCTCCTATCTTAATCTCTGTAGCTGGTAAACTAATATCAATACTTTCATTTTGTAACTTTTCACTTAATAACTTTACTTCTATTTCTTCTTTTTTACTATCTAATAAGCTAGTAGCTTCATTTTTTAAATTATTAATTAAAGCTCCAAAAGACTTTTTCTCATCATTACTTAAATCTTTCATTTTAGAATATAAAGCCGTAATCTCACCTTTTTTACCTAAATATTTTGCTTTTACTTCATTTAAATTTTGTTCAGAAAAAACCGTTTCTAAATCAACTTGCAAATCATTTAAAATATTTTCTAAATCCATATTCATCCTCCTAACAAAAAAATCACATCCAATAAGGACGTGATTGACGTGATACCACCTTAATTCGTAAGCAAAACTTACCTCTAAAACTATAACGCGTTACCGATATATCTTTGCATATATAGCTCCTAAGGTGAATTCATAAAAGGTTATTACTAGTTTCCACCACCCACTAGTTCTCTATAAATAACTACTTTCATTACTACGTCTTAATCTTCGCTTTTCAAAACACATTAATAATTATAACATAAATTCCATAAATTCCAACTTTTTTTTCAAAATTTTATGAAACAACTACCGGAAGTACCTCAAGTTTATCAAAATCTAATTTCGACATTTGATTAACATCTATATTTGGTGTCAAAAACGTGTCAATTGTAAAAGTTGCATGAGGTTCAATGTTTTCAGCACTAAATGAATTTAATCCTACAATTTTATCGTCTTTGTAAGCTATTAAATAGCCAGCAAAATCAGTAATTTTTGTATCATTACCATTAATAAAATTAATTGTTACATCAATCATTTGATTTTCTCCATCTTTATAAGAAACTTTATGTGTTATTTTCTTCGCATCTATTTTCTCTTCATAATTAGTTTTTGCTTCATTTACCTTAATTTTAATTTTTCCGGCATTTTCACTACCTAAACCAGGTAAATTAAATACAGCTATATTTTTACTTTTTCCTAACATAATATAGTTTCTTTCTTCATCAAGGACACTCTTTCCCTTTTCATCTTCCGCTTCAACAGATAAAACACATTCAAGATTATCCGAATTATCAGAAGAAATTAAAACAGCTAAACTATTATCACTCAAAATATTAGCTTGTACTTCAAATGATTTGGAACTATCAATTTCTATTAAATCATCATTAAAATATTTATATTTAATTTCCTTAGTGTTCATGTTTACAATCAAAATGATAATTAACACTAAAACTAATACACTTAAAATCGCAATCACAATATTTTTTATCATATCTTTTTTCATTTGAGTTAACACCTTTCCCTATAAATCAAATCCGCCACGACATTCGTTTGGACTACCATATTTACAGCTATTCCATTTTTTTACATAGCCACTTTGACATATCTTTTTAGTCGTACAACAACTATTATACACATTTTCGCAGCATAAACGACCATTCCAATAGCAATGTGCACCACAATTCATAGTACAATTTGCAGGGCCACCCTCTAAATAAGCACAAGAAGGTTTTGTACATCCTTGACATACATTTTTATAATATGCACAATTACTCCAAACCGAGTCATAACCGCCCTGACAAGTATTTACCGTATATCTACAACTATTATAACGATACACATGCGATGTATTTTGAACATTACCTGCATAATCTTTACATGAAGCATTAACTGTATTATTCCAAGTTCCAGATAAACCAACAGTCCAATTTTTAGAACCGTTTACACCACTATTATTATCTGAACAAGAAACTGTAGCCGTAAAATAACCACTCATTCCAAAATTAATTGTTGGTGGTGTCCAATCGACAAGTAATATGATATGTACAGGTGAACTAATATTACCAGCATTATCGATACTTCGCCAATAAGCATCTAATTTACCTTCATTCATAAGCCAGTCTCCAACATTTCCCTCTGTCGTCCAACCACTGGATCCATTATAACTATATTCTACTCTTGCTATCTCACTCAAATTGTCTTTTGGATCAAAATTCCTCTTTATCTGTCTTTGACTCCACTGATTACTATATGCCGGTCCTTCATCTACTCCATTGTTTATTTTTCTTAATGTGTATGTTAGAGTTGGTTTTGTTGCATCCTTCTTAAAGGTTACATCACACTTACCTATATTTCCAGCCTTATCTTTTACATATCCATAATATGTTATATTAGCAATATCATCTTTCTGAGTTAAACTACTTACCTTTCCAAAAGTATCGATATTAGAAGTACTTATTCCATAATCCAACACTCCACTTAAATCATCATCTAAATTCTGATTATCTTCTCCAAAATCTACAGTTACATTTGATTTATACCAATTATTATTTCCTTTTGTACCACTTAATCTCATAGTACACGTAGGTGCCACACTATCGATATTGACTATATTTATCTTTGAAGTAATTATATTATCTGTTGAAGTTTCTCCACCTTTTCCTACATATTGTGCCTCAATTGGAGTTAAAGAAGAAGATTTATTAAATAATAACTCTAAAGTTCCTCCCTCTTTATTATTAATAGAGTCAACATATATCCAGTCTCCATTGTCTATTCTATATCTTGCTCTATAATCACCATCAATCTCTGGCCATATAATCTTCAATGTTCTCTCTTTTACCCAGCTACTTCCTTTTGGAGTTACATCAAAATCTATCATTGGTAATGCTGATATTGCTTCACAATCATCACCTTCTCTTATCTCATAATCTGATGTTCCTGCAGTATATATTGTTACCATTACTGATCTATGAGATATATCCTCACCCGTCGTAACATCTACTACTGGTGCGGCCAATTTTCCATCATCTATTAAACTTTGAATAGGAATACAATATCTACCACTTTTTCCTGGTGGATAATCTTTTGGATGTTCTCTTATATACTGATCAGTCGCATCATATATAATTTGTATTCCCGTCTCTTCAGCTTCGCCTTTACTCGAATTTATCCTATTCAAAACTGTTGGCACAACCAATATTAACAACAACCCTATAATTACTATTACTCCTAATATTTCAGCTAATGTAAACCCTTTTCTTTTTTTACTTAAAAACACTTTATCCCCCTCACTTATTTTATATTTGACATATTATACCAATTTTAGTATACATTTACTTCATGTAAATTTCAAGTTACAATATAAAAAAATAAATTTTAACTTAAATGAATTTTACACTAATTACTTTACAAAAAACTAACTTACGTTAGTTAAGTGTTTTTGAACTATTTGTTATAACATTTTGATTTTGATATTCATCTACTAATGTTTTCAAACTTTCCAATGAACCAGGTTCAATTTTTTGACCAATTGGCAAATAAAGTTCAGAAGCAAAAACATTCTCTAAACCTATTTGTGGAAAAGCTTCAATCATTTTTCTTTGCATATTAAAGGCTTGTGAATACCCGCCGTGCTTTCTATTTTCATAATTACTATTCATATCACTAATTATTTCAGCTAACACCATTATTTTACCTCCGCTTCTGCCATGGCTTTCACAACCATTTTCGCATCATTCTTAAAATAAGCATTGTATAAAACATCATTTCCAATAACCTTACTAATTAAATTTGTCATAATAATTTCATCGGTAAAAAAATTATTATCGACATCCCCCACCAAATTATTAGTAAGTATTTCTGTATAGCCTTCATTTAAAGCAAGTAATGAATCACTCTCATCATTAAATCCATAATAATTATCCTTGGCCGTGATAACACCAAGCAAACTATGCATAAGCCAATGTCTCGCATCTGCCTCAGTTATAAGTCCATAATTAATCGCAATCTCATTATTATGAGGAATATACTTACAAGGCATTTTAACTAAATACATACTCTCTCTCTTAATCTTTAAAGTCTTAAGTCGTTCTTTCAAAGTCGTCAAATCAACCTCTTTAAATATTTCGTGAAAAATTGTAATAAGTTCTAAAAGATTATCTCTAACCTCGGGAGTTAAATTTTCATTACCTTCTAGAATGACTTTGATTTCTTCAAACATAACTTAATCACCTGTTTTGTATTATATCACAGAGCAAAACAAAAGTATACATTTTTTCCACTTTTTTTTGACATTTATTATACACTTTTTTCTTCTTTACACTCAAAACACCCTTATATTACAAGACTTTTCTCCATTTGATTGCCTAAATGTTTAATTTGTTATA
>CALVIJ010000090.1 GCA_944329505.1 uncultured Bacilli bacterium
GTCTTACCAGTACCTGTTGCGCCCAGTAATACTTGGAATTTCTTGCCTTCCTCTACTCCTTTAACAAGTTCATCTATTGCCTCTGGTTGATCACCACTAGGGTCAAATTTAGATACTAAATCGAACACAAAATCCCTCCTTATTATGATTACTGTCAGCCTATTTTTTTCAAAAAATTAAGACTTTTTTTACTCAAATTTTGACTATTTTTAGCTTCGCAACGCGCAAAGGTCACAAACTTACTAAACGTCACTTAATATAACTAAATAATATTACTTGGATCAAATAACATTAATTTTAAAGCTATTAGATATTTTATCATTTATAATAGTATAAAACAACAATACATCACTACAATTAAAAATATTTATAAAAAAATATTATTATTTTCTTTCAATAATAATATTTTTACTCGAAATCAGACAAATTATAACCAAGTTTTTTTAATTCCTTATAAACTCTACATATAGGCATACCCAAAACATTATAATAATCTCCATCTATTTTAGGAATAAATACTGCTGTTTTACCAGCCAATGAATATCCTGCGCGTTCTAAAATATGTTCTTCATTATTTATATACCATTCTATTTCCTCATCGGACAACTCATCAAAATAAACTTTCGTTTTTTCACAAAAGTACACGCTTTTACCAGTATATAAATCCAAAATTGTAACTCCTGTTAAAGCATAATTAACTTTCCCAGATAATTCTTTTAAAATTCTACTTGCTTCTTCTTTAGTTTTGGGTTTTCCAATTCTTTTTCCATTAAAACAAATCATAGAATCTGCCCCAATAACAACACCTTCAGATAAAGATGAAGCAATTTTTTTTGCTTTTAATTTGGATAAATTAATCAAATATTCTTCATTTGTATCAGCTTTTGATTGCTCATCAACATCACTACTAATTGCTGTAAACCTCAAGCCAACTTTTTGTAATATTTCTTTTCTCATTTTAGATGAAGAAGCTAATATTAATTTCAAACTAAACACCCACTTTCTTAGATGTTTTCACTTCATACTCTCTACAATAATGGTGTAATGGACAATTCTCACAATCTGGATTATTGGCAAAACAATATTTTCTACCAATAGCCCAAAATGAAGTAGTTAATTCACCAGGAAATCTTGGATTAATTTGCTTTGCTTTATTTATAATATTTTCCTGTGTATCTTTTTCAACCAAACCCATTCTTAAAAAGATTCGTCTAATATGTACATCATAAGCAATATCAATATTCTGTTTATCTTCAATATCTACTCCTAAATCACGAATTAAAATTAATGTTCCTAAAGAAGCTTTTTTATGACTAATTCCTTTAAATTCTTCTAATCTTTTTACAATAACACTAGCTTGTTGATTTTCCCATATTTTTTTTGCCTCATTATTATAATCTTCCAATATTTTTTTCATAGCAAAAAATATATAATTCGCCATTCTATTTGGATACCTATGTAATGCAGGCTTCTCTTTGATAACTTTTTCCAAAGACTCAACATCAAAGTTTTGTATTATATATTTAAAATCAAAAGTTCCCAATCTCTTATATAAATTATAAGGTAAACTCCATGCCAACTCAGCTTTAACTGATTGATCAGATATCAACCCTATCACAAAAGCATTAGGATTATTATAAATAAAACTTTTTTCATCATCCTTTAATAAATTACCTTTTAAAATACTATAATCTTGTTCTACTGTTGGTAAAAAAGACTTTAACACATTATTAATTTTTTCATCATTATTTACTATTTTCATACTTAAACACCTATATTTGATTATAACATGAAAAAGCTATTTTACCAACCTTCTAACCTTAATATCTTCCTTACTTGTCAACGACCATTTTTTACCCTTGTCATATTTTGGAACATTGGCTTGATCCCAACCAATTATAGTAAATATTTTATTAGGGCAATATTCTTTTAAATAATATAATTCTGCTAAAGAAAACTTATCTAAATTTTCAATTTCTTCTTTCTCATTAAATCTATCAATAAATAGAAATACTTGATTCACTCTGTATAATAAATTTAATCTAGACTCTAAATAATTGTTTTCATCATTCTTATATAATGAAAAAGGTAGAATGTTTTGGGGACTTATAGGACATAAGTCATTATCATAACAATATGCTCTTGCCCAATCAATGTGTTTAAAATTTTTAAAATTTGCAATAAGATAAACTGATTCATGATTTTGTTTCATATAACTATTTAATAAATTATGAAATAGTTCTTGATTCAATACCGAATCTTGACTACTAATCCATTTACTAAGTTCACTTTTACTTAAAATATCATCTTTAGGATTCTCTAATCTTCTAACATCATGTATAAAAGAAAAGCCTTGATTTTTAATAATATTCCAAAGTATCATTTCAGCAATAATTCCTTCAGATATATCTACATCATCATTTCGATAAACATACAATTTATCAGACAACATTTCTAAAGTCAAACAATCTGACATCACCTTTTGTTTTGTTCCACCAAGAGTTACAGTAGATACATAATAACCCAAAGCAGCTTCTGGATTCAAAGGTATTTCTCCCCTCTTTATCACATCATTACATATATCATTTAAATAATGCATATCATCACCATCAAATGAAGTATATACAATCGGCTTTTTATCTTTTGCAACAAATTCATCTACTTCTCTTTTTATATCAGATGGAATATATTTCAAAAAATCATCATCTTGTAAATCTTTATTAATATTAATATTTAATGTCTTGGAAATATAATCATTAAATTCTTTTACACTATAAATATTATAATCATTAACCAAAATATAATCAAAACAGTTAGTATTTAATTCAGCGAAAAATGCCAATTCATTTTTTATGTCAGAAATTCGCTTTTCCAACTCCCTAGAATCCATATTCCTTTCATCCAAATTTTCAATAGCAATCGCAATATCAGATGGTACAATATAAACACTTATTGTATCAGTATATGTAGTTTTAAATTTAGGAACTTCTGAATAATATAATTCAGTAATTAAATTAATCCCACTATAAACTTTTTCAATATCTTTTTTATAATATCCATACATATTTCCAAAGACTTCATTCACAACGCACATTTCTCCATTATTGTCTTTTTCTACAAAATCTTGCATACTAATAAAATATTTATCAACGCCATTAATTTCACCATCTCTTATTTGTCTAGTAGTGACTGCCTTTAATTTTTCAAAACATTCTGTACGGCTTAACAACTGTTTTATTAAATACGATTTTCCTACTCCAGACATACCTGATAAAGTAATAATTCTTCCTTTTTTCATTATTATTCCCCTCCATAACAAAAAAAAGACAAAGAAAGTTATCAATCAATTAACAACTTTCTTTGTCAAAGAACAATTTAGTCATATAACTAAACTAAATTGTCCGATATATTATCACATTTTTAAAACAAAATCAATACTATTTATTCAAATTGTATAACATTGTGTCATAATGAGAGTTAATCCTATTATTTGGATCAATTCCAAATTTTCTACATAACTCAATCATTTTTTCTTCATAATAATTAGCCATACCTTCTTCTGAAGTTAAAATTTCAATTTCTATAAAGCTACCTAACTTGTCAACATCATCTATACAAATATTAAAATTATCATACTTTGTTTCGATTCTTTTCTTATCTATGGTAACCATTTCTTTATATCCTAGTGTTGTAATTAAATCTTTGCAAAGTTCTCTATTATCAACCCCAAACTCAATTTCTTTTGATTCCATAGTCTTTTCTTTTCTTTGTTTTAATGTAATTAAATTTTTATTTCCGATTGTTCTTATTCTTAAAACAATCATACCTGGCTTAATATTAAAGTCTTTAACAGAATTTTCCAAAAATACAGTGTCAACTTGATGTTTTACATCAGAAAAAGTACACCCTTCTTTTTTGAACATTTCCACTACTTCATCTTTGTTATCTAATTTAACTTTAATTTCTATTTCATTCATAAAAGCACCACCTTCATCTAACAACAATTATATCATTTGATTCAAATCAATACAATAATTTTTACAACACATTATTTTTTAACATAAGATATCAACATACAACATATTTACAAACATTCTGTCACCATACCTTGTTTTACCATGCAACGCATAAAAGTCACAAATTCTATGTTCCCATCTTATATTATTTAGTTTTTTTAGTGCTTTTTTATACAATTTTATAGATTTAATAGCATTAAAAAGTCTTATTTTTCAACTTTTTTTAATTTTAATCATAATAGCTGACGAAATAACAAACGTGACTTTTTGGAAATAATTCTTTTAATTCGCCATAAAGTTGTCCAGCTAATGTCTTATTAT
>CALVIJ010000091.1 GCA_944329505.1 uncultured Bacilli bacterium
AAAGAAAATTATGAGAAATTTGATACCATGTTAAAAGCTATAGATGAAGAATATAGAACTACACTTATAAATTTTGGGAAATATAAACTTGTAATGTTTGCAATGGCTAAACTTATGGAAATGGAAACAACAGACCAAAATAAAGTTGCATTGTATTTGTTTAATACTTTGAATTAAAAAAGATTTGAAAATTATGTAAAAATGTAGTATACTACCTTTGTTATCGTTCGTAGCTATGCGAATTATAATAAGAATAGCAAGTAGTAAATTCTCGAAAAACAATTGTTAGGAGGAACGAAAATGAATATTGATTTAGGTAAACTTGAAAATGGAGTAAAAGAGGTTATTGCAACATCAGCTTTTGTTCAAACCGAAGTTCTTGAATTCTTATCTAAAGATGAAAGTTACTTGGTTCGAAAAAAGGTAGCAGCGAATCCAAACTCAACTGACACTATTTTAGATAGTTTGTCGAAAGATGAGGTATCTCATGTCCGAGTTGGAGTAGCTAAAAATCCAGCTGCTTCAGGTAAAGTTTTAGATTATTTATCAAAAGACGAAGACGATATTGTAAGGTTTGAAGTAGCAAGAAATGAAAGCACCTTAAGTGAAACTTTAGCTTATTTATCTGGTGATAAACATCCTATTATTAGAAGAAATGTAGCTATTAACAAGAACACTTTGCCAGAGACACTTGAGTTATTAAGCGAAGAAACCTATGATTTTGGAATTAAATATTTCGTTGCACATAATCCTAATACCCCAGGGGAAGTAAGAGAACATTTAATAAGAATACTTCCGCAAAATGCTTGGGCACAAACTCCAAGCATCGAAATGCTTCGTAATTATTATGATAACGAAGATGATGATTGGGACTAAATCCAAAAATAGTAAGTAGCCTACAGTGTGGGCTATTTACTATTTCTATAAAAAAATTTTTTGTTGAAAAATCATATAAAATATGGTAAAATAATCACATAATTTAATTATCTTGCTAATAAGCAAGTTTTAAATATAGTAACTTTTAACAATAATTATTGTAAAGGAGGCTCTTACTGTGAAAGAACAACGGACAGATTTGAAATCATTTGATAGGGAAATGCTATCAAAACTTATGGACTTAAGAGCTCAAATGTATTGTGGAGGAAATAATAAGCTTTTCTTTTATGAATTATTTAACATCATCAATCAGCCAGATTATAATCCTTCACCCATTTGGGAACGCATGGAAAATGATGATATTATCTTAGGTGAAGTTTGGACTCAACTTATTGGATACTATCGATACAAAAATACTGTACACAAGTATGAGTATTTGTATATTGCATCTACTGGGCATGTTATAGCTGAACATGGGCATGAAAAAACAGTGGAAAGATGTAGTTGTCAGCAAATTAGGAAAATTAAAGAATGGTATATATTTCCTAATGGAAATATGACATTATGCAGAAAAGATCATACTCATCATTTAAATCATCATGGAAAACCTATGTATGTTATTTCTCTGAAGATTTGGAATCATGGAAAATGGAAAACTGGTATGGAGTAACTCGTAATTAAATTTGTTAAGGAGGTAAATTGTATGGACATCAGGAAAAAACTAAATGAGGTACAGAACGTACTATCAAACGAGCAGGAAGAAGAACGGCATATTGTGAATGATTTAATGTTCTTAATGTTTGGAAACGATTCTGAAGAACTTCCTAAAGAGTTCGAAATTGAGTGTGTTATGGATAATGAGCAGGTTGAAACTTTTTTAAAAGAAAAGTTGGAGCTCGATGTAGAAGATGTGAGTTTTATTCCTATGTCTTTATTGTTGGGAAGACCGAGATTTCGTGTAAAACTCAACTAGAGAAAGCAGAAGAAAGTATGAGTTAAACTTATGCTTTCTTCTGCTTTTACATATATTTAAAATAACTATATTACATGATTATTTCTAAATTAATTCTTAAAATTTTTTGATAATTTTATTGCAATTTATTAAAAATATGATATACTTTAGTAAATTGATTGATATTTGTATCAATCGTCAAGAGAGTCAAAAAAGTTGTAGATAACTACTTCGTTGGCACCATTAGATTTATCAATGCTTTCAGAGTTTTTGATAAGTCTATTTTTTTATTTAAAAATATTATCAGTATACAATTTGTATACAAAAATATCTAATTTTCATTTTAATATGTATGTTATTACCTATTCTCAATAGATAATAACTTTTTATTTTTATGCAGTTGCTATACTTAAAACATTTCCAATTACTTTTGCTGAATTTTCACTTGCTGTCTTATCTATATGAGCATATAAATTAGCAGTGGCATTAAAACTAGAATGTCCAAGCCATACTTGAATATCTTTCATGTGAACTGCATTTTTTAGAAGAAGTGATGCACAGCTGTGCCTTAAATCATGTAACCTAATGGGTTTTAATTTGTTATTTACAATAATTTCATGAAACTTATGTGTTAAGTAGTCAGGTTTTATAAGTGAGCCATCTTCATTAACACATACATAATTATCAGTATTCAAATAACTATCTTTAAATAATTTCTTGTTTTCTTTTTGTTTTTCTTTTTCTTCAAGCAATAATTCTTTTATTTCTGGAATTAGTGGTAAAGTTCTATAACTTGAACTTGTTTTTGTTTTAGCTTCTGCTACAATTTGATGTTTCCCATCATAACTTGCTTCTGTTACTGTAAAGTTAATTGTTATTGAATTATTCTCAAAATCAATAGCATCCCACTTTAATCCAAGAATTTCTTCTCTACGAAATCCATAAAACGCACCAATTAAAATTGGTATTTTAATATTAGTATCCTTTATTATACTAAAAAGTAATTGTAACTCATCTTTGTTATAGAAAGTTGGAACATACGGTTCAACTTTTGGGGTATCAATTTTCTTTGCTGGATTAGAAGTAATTAAGTCCATCTTTTCTGCATAAGAAAGAGCAGATAAAATATTTGCATGATACTTTTTAACAGTTGCACCTTTTAATTTTAGTTTATTAAAAAGATAAGTGTAAAATGATTGAATATGAATTGGTTTTAATTCTGTAAGTGTAACATTTAAGTTTTTAAAGTAAGGATAAATCCTTTTATTGATTATTCTTTCGTATCCACCATAAGTTGTTGGTCTAACATTAGGTTTTATCATTTTAAGCCAATTTAGCATATAATCACAAAATAAAATACTATTATTAGAACTTTGTGCCATTTCAGTTACTTTCAAATTATTGTTTAATTCTTCTTCATATCTTCTTCTAATTTCTTCAGCACTTTTTCGTGCCGTTTTCTCAGATTTGGTAATAGGAACATCAGTTGTTACTGATTTCCTACGAGGTGGATTGATACCATCTACTATATAAAGTAGTGCCACCCAGTTTTTACTCCTTTTGTAAATTGTTGCTGTTACTTTAACCATCTACAATCTCCTTTCTTCATAACAGCCAATTTACTTTAACATGAATTGTTAGTTTTAGATATTAAAGTAAATTTGGTAAATAAATTATTTTGTGTTTATTAAGTAATTGATTATCATTACTTTTGGAATTTTATATTCTCTTCCAATTTTCTTCGAAGGAATAATATTGTCATTTACCAAAGTATAACCTCTTCTACTTCCTACACCTAACATTTCACGAAGTTGTTTAATGTTTACTACATCTGGATAGTTATTAAACATTAAATGGTAGTTGTCTAAATTATTCATTGTAGTACCTCCTTTAATCTATTTACCCGTTTTTAAATTTGGGTTATGTAATATGAAATTGTCAATGTGCAGTTATTTTTGTTATTATCAAATATAAAAATATCTAAAACTAACTTAATGATAACATATCTACTTGCAAGAGTCAATAGTTTATGATAAAATAATATAGAAAAATAACTATATCATATAAAAGGTTAGGTGAACTTATGAAAAATTTAAATGAAGATGTTATTACTTTTATAAAAAATAGAAAAATTAGCAATGTAATTAGATTATATGTAGATAGAAATTTAAGAAAAGAATATCTTACTTATATGAGCTACAAAAAGGTTAAAAACGATTTTGAAGCTATTTTAGTTCAAAAAGATAATCGTATAGGTACTTTGCTTTGTAACTTCTTAAATTGTGATTTTAAAGTTATTCAAAGTGTTAAAAATTTTGTACAAGAATATAGTTTAACTTTATTTGCAGAAATAACAAAAATGGAATTTAAAAATTCATATACTTCAAATGAAT
>CALVIJ010000092.1 GCA_944329505.1 uncultured Bacilli bacterium
CAGACGTGTGCTCTTCCGATCTAAATACCTTTTTAACGATGTTGTAATATTTTTCTTCTTTAAACCATTTAATGATTGGAACAGGGAAGCCTTTTTTTCTTCTTTTATACCAAGCTTCTGGAATTCGTTTAGAAGCTGCTTTTCTTAGAATATATTTGGTTGTATCATGAGTTATTTTATATTCTGTTGGAATGGTGCTGGCTAACTTAAATACTTCTTTGTCTAGTATTGGTACACGTAGTTCTAGAGAGTTTGCCATACTCATTTTATCGGCTTTAAGCAATATATCGTTTGGTAGCCAAAAGTGCATATCTAAATATTGCATTTTGGTTACATCGTCTTTGTCTTTAACTTTATCAAAATATGGTTTAGTGATATCTTGGAATTTCAAGTCACTTTTGTAATTGTCATTTAATATTTTGTTAGCTTCTTTATTGTTAAAGATGAAAGCGTCACCAACGTAATAATCTTCAAGTTTACTACCACCTTTAGTTAAGAAATTTTTACCATGAAAACTTGGAAGAGGTGAGACAATTGTTTTGATAAATTTTCTTAAAAACATTGGTAATTTACGATATTTTTTTAATGTTTTATCTTCGTTATAGCTTGGATATCCTCCAAATAATTCATCAGCACCTTCACCTGATAAAACGACTTTAACATCTTGAACTGCTAATTTGGATAAGAAGTATAAAGGCACAGCTGATAGGTTAGCAGTTGGTTCGTCAGCAAAATATTGTACTTTATCGATACTTTCAAAGAAGTGATCGGCATTTATTAATTCATTTTTATTTTGAATGTGTAAAAGATCTGATAAATCTTTAGCCATTGGAACTTCATTGAAGTCTTTGTAGTCAAAACCAACAGAGAATGTTTTATCTGGTTTTAAATAACTTACAACATATGATGAGTCAATACCACCTGATAAATAAGATCCAACTGGGACATCACTGATAGTGTGATAGTCAATAGATTTAGTAATTGTGTTATCTATTTCATTTACTAAGGCATCGAAGTCATGATTTTGAGGTTCAAATTTTATTTCATAATATTGGTTTATTTCCATTTTTTCAGTATTAAAATCATATGTAAAATAATGACCTGGTTTTAATTTGTAAACGTTTTTAAAGAATGTTTCATTTAAAACTGATGTTTGGAAAGTTAAATATGGCTTTAAAGCTTCTTTGTTGACTTTTTTTAGAAAGTCTGGATGTTTTAAGAAACTTTTTATTTCTGAACCATACATAAATGTTTCTTGCATGGTGCAGTAGTAAAAAGGTTTTTGACCAAAATGATCTCTTGCTCCAAACAATGTTTTAGTATTTTTATCCCAAATAACAAAGGCAAACATACCTCTTAGTTTGTCTAATATTTTTTCTTTATATTCTTCATAACCATGTAATATAACTTCGGTATCGGTATTTGTTTTAAAGATATGTCCTTTGTTTATTAAATCTGCTTTGATTTCTTTGAAGTTATATATTTCTCCATTAAATGTTATATACATAGTATCATCTTCATTAGACATAGGTTGTCTTCCACCTTTTAAATCAATGATACTAAGTCTTCTAAAACCCATAGCTATTTCGTCATCAGTGTAATAAGATTCGTCATCTGGTCCACGATGAATTATCATATCATTCATGGCTTTGATGTGACTTTTTTCTTTTCTATTTATATATCCGCAAAATCCACACATATTTGTACTTCCTTTCTAGTATTTCCAATATCCATTTTTGTAATCTTTATAGTATCTAAAGTGTTTTCTAATTAAAAAAATAATTCTTTTTAAAGGTAAATCTTTTTTATAGATTAAAGGATTTACAACTTTTTTTTGTTTATAAAGTTTTAAAGCTTCTTTTTTAAATTCGTCATTTACAACGTACTTTTTAATTATTTTTTTAGGTACATAAGTTAGCAATAATTCTTTATCGGCAATTTTGAATTCTTTTTCTTTACCATAAATTAAGTCATCGACAAATAGTTTGACGATATTGTAACCAGCAGCAGTGACGTAGTAACTACATCTTCCTTGTCTAGCATTTATTTCTAATATTTTGTATTTTTTATCACGGTAATCATATTTTATGTCTAATTCAGCAATGCCTTTGAAATTTATTTTTTCCATAAATTGTTTGAAATTTAAAATAACTTTTTCATCATAACCATTAGTATTAAAATGGTTGATTAAACAAGCCGCATTACCAACCATGTTTGCGGTGTGTTCTTGAAGGCCGATTTGGGCAAAGGCGAAAAGTTCACATTTACCTTTGGAATTACAATATACAACGCCATCAAATAAACTACTATCATCACCTGGAATGTATTCTTGAATGATTAATTTTCCTTTATAACTACTATTTCTAAAACATTCAATAGTGTGATTTACTTCGTCCATATTATTTAATTTATATATTTTTTTCTTTCCTTCAAAATTAATGTGATTAAAATCAATAACATCATTTGGTTTTATAATAATAGGGAAATCAAAATCTAATTTAAGTTCATCGTCTAGATTATAAATGATAGTTTTAGGAAGGAGTCCTGAATCTTTGTAAGTTTCATAAAATTTATCTTTCATCATTAAACTATCTAAGAAATCTAAATCGACATAATTGAATACAATTCTTTGATCTAATTTTTTTTTGCTGAAAACTAATCCTCTAGCATATGTTTCGTTAGAGGAAATACATACAATTTTATCGGCATTTATGTTTTTGACATATTCATTTAATGCGTCTGAGAATTTATGTATATCCCATAGTCTAGAATCATATGTAGCATCAATTATATTTGAGTGATTAACAAAGCTCATAGGTTTATGAGCAATAAGTTTTACTTTTTTATTATATAATTCGTGAACACATCTTGCCATGTAGTAGGCGTTAGCATCACTACCAATAATTATTATTTCGTGGTTCATAAAATCATTCCTTTAATACTTTATTTCAGTTAGTTTACTGTTTTCATCATATACACGTGGCACTCTAGTTGTAATACTTGTGAATAATTGGTATGCGCTGATGCCAAGTTCTTTGGCTTTCTTTTTGGCATCATCAAATATTATAACATGATCTTTAAGTTTTATGCTATCATCAATTTTAACGGCTGTCATGTCCATACCAACTTCACCAATTAACCTATATTCTTTATTATTTATTTTAACTGTTTGATTTTCATATTGTTTGATAAGTCCATCGGCAAATCCAATTGGAATAATGGCTATTTTCATGTCTTCGTCAGCAATGTATTTAGCACCGTAACCGACATATTCTCCTTTTTTTACATCTTTGATGGTCATAACTTCAGTGTGAAGTGAAAATGCGGTCTTTAAATCTAAGTTATTTTCATAGGTTATATCACTAATGTGATGTTTTTTTAGATACATATTTCTTTTAATTAATCTGAGACCGGAAGGTTTATTTAATTTTTGAGGAAAACCGTACATGATAATTCCAAGTCTAATACCAGTGACATATTTAGGCATTGGGTGAGTTACTAAGGTTAGTGAACGAGAGATGTGAACAATAGGAATATTATTTAAATCAATAAGACTTGTTATATCTTCAAATGATTTTAAATCGTGGTCGTAGTGATTATCCCACATACCAGAAGTTCCTAGATGAGTATATATTCCTTCTAAAGTTATATTAGGATGATTTAATAGAGTATCATATACTTCTTTAACTTCATTTTTATTTTTAAATCCCAAACGATTCATACCACTATCTATTTTTAAATGAACTTTTAAATTTAAGTTTAAGTCTAAATTTTTAAAATATTCATAATCCGGTATTGTTATAGTAATGTTGTTGTGCTGACAAATATTTAAAAATTCATGATGTATTGGTTCTAGGCATAAGATAGGGATTGTTTCATTTCTTTTTCTAATATTTAGACATTCTTCCAAAGAAGAAGCTGCAAGATAATTCACACCACCGTCAATCAAGCTATTTACAATATAGTCACCATGACCGTAGGCATTAGCTTTAACAACACCAATGTAATATTTGTAATGATAGTTGTCTTTAATGTTTTTAATGTTATTTTTAAGGGTAGTGCAGTTAATTAATGCGTAAGTTTTTCGATACATTTGATTTCACCTTTTTCTTTACATAATTTTATAGAGCTGTGGAAAACTTTCCACTTTTCCACATTATAT
>CALVIJ010000093.1 GCA_944329505.1 uncultured Bacilli bacterium
ACAGCTTGTCCTTGCGCACTTGTAATATCAGTGCCACTTGGGTTTTTCTGTGGAATAGGTAGAGCTAGTAAAGAGGGAATTTTGATTAAAAGTAGTGATGGATTAGAACGTTTATCTAAATTGGAAACGATCATATTTGATAAAACAGGAACGATTACTGAGGGTAAGTTTGAAGTTAGAGACGTGGTTAGTGATAAGGTTTCTAGCGATGAGTTATTGAGGTTAGCGGCTTATAGCGAATATTATTCTAATCATCCGATTGCGAAGTCAATAATTTTGGCTTATAAGGATAAGATTGATGAAAATGAGATTAAAGATTATAAAGAGGTTAGTGGTCATGGAGTTATAGCTACTGTTTTCTCTAAGCGGGTAGTGATTGGTAATGATAAGCTATTTGAAAAAGAAGGTATAAATGTTCCTCAGGTAGATGAGTTTGGAACAGTAATCTATTTAGCTTTAGATAATGAATATTTAGGTTATTTAGTAATTGGTGATAAGATAAAATCATCTGCTGATAGTTTAGTAGGTAATCTTAGAAATGTAGGAGTAAATAGAGTTGTAATGCTTTCTGGTGATAGTGAGGAAATAGTTAAACAAGTTGCTGAAAAGGTTCATATAAATGAATATTATGCGGAGTTACTTCCAACAGATAAGGTTCAAAAATTACAAAGTATTAAAAGTGAGTCATTTACGGGGTTTGCTGGCGATGGAATAAATGATGCGCCAGTGATTAAAGAAGCTGACTTAGGTATTTCGATGGGTGGAATTGGTAGCGATGCAGCTATTGAAGCTTCTGATATAGTATTAATGCATGATAATCTTGATAAAATACCGGTGGCTATTCAGATATCAAAAATGACACGCAAAATAGTTAATTTTAATATTATATTTGCTTTAGGTTTTAAATTTTTAATGTTAGTTTTGGCTACTTTGGGATTTGCGAGTATATGGATGGCGGTTTTTGCGGATGTTGGAGTAACCTTACTTGCTGTTTTGAACGCTTTAAGGATTATGAAAAAGAAGATTCAAATTTGAAAAAGTTTGAATTTTTTTTGTTTTTAAAAAGGAATGGTTATGTTTTTTGTCGTATGTTTTCTATAGAGGTGAAAAAGGTGGAAATATTAAATGTAGAAAATTTAAGTAAAAAATATGGAAAAGAGGGAAATGAAGTTTTAGCTTTAAGCAATGTTAGTTTTAGAGTTCAGAAGGGTGAATTTATTGCTATTGTTGGTAAAAGTGGTAGTGGTAAAAGTACTTTACTGCATTTACTTGGGGGTTTAGATAATCCATCTGCAGGTACGGTAATTATAAACAATCAAGATATTTATAAAATGTCTGATAAAGAGTTAACTGTTTTTAGAAGAAAATATATTGGTATTATTTATCAGTTTTATAATTTGATTCCTGTATTAACGGTTAGAGAGAATATAGTTTTACCAGCTTTGTTTGATGGCAGAACAATAAGTGATAAGAGAATAAACGATTTACTTAAAAATTTGGGATTAAGTCATAAAGAGTCTTTTTTTCCGAATGATTTGTCTGGTGGGCAGCAACAACGTGTTGCTATTGGAAGAGCATTGATTAATAGGCCTAAAATACTTTTGGCTGATGAACCAACTGGTAATTTAGATAGTAGAAATAGTAAACATATAATGAGTTTACTAGAATTTTATAATAAAAAATATAGGCAGACTATTATAATGGTAACTCATGATGTTAGCTTAGCTAAAAGAGCTAAGAGAATAATTACGATGTCTGATGGCAAAATTATAAAGGATGAAGTGAATGCTAAAAATAAGCTTTAGATATTTAACCAAGAATAAAAAACAGACTTTTACTGTAATTATAGGAACTATTTTGGCTAGTGTTTTGCTTTTTAGTATAGGTAATTTATTTTCTTCTTTTAGGAAATATTTGATTGAAAAGACTTTAGAGGGAGCAGATTATCATGTTAAAATAGAAGGTAATTTAGATAATTATGATGATGGTGATATAGCTTCGGTTAAATTTAAAGAAGATGAGTATTTAATAAAGTATAAGAATATTAAAGATACTTATGAAAATACTGATGTGATTTGTGCAAAAAATAATTGTCAGAAAACAGTTTATAATGTTAAACTGCTTTCTTTATATGGAATTGGTGATAATAATTATTTGGACTTATTCAAAAAATTGATTGTTTTGATTGTGTTTATTTTATCTATTTCGGTGTTTTTTATTATATATAATTCATTTCAAATTTCATTTAGTAAAAAAAGAAAAGATATAGCATTATTTAAATTGGTGGGATTAAATAATAGTCAATTGTATAGATTGTTTTTTATAGAAAGTATTTTGAGTGGGATGCTTGGTATTTTTATTGGTTTTGGATTAAGTTTGGTCTTAAATTTAGGAATTATTAGTTTGATAAATAATCTTTTATTTGAGGTTTTAAATGGTCAGTTAAGTTTAGATGTTTATATACCTTTTATTTTGATACCTCTTTTTTTTACGATAATGATTGTTTGTGTTTCAGCAATCTTTCCACTTTTTAAAATAAAAAAATACAAACCTATGGAACTTTTTAGAGAAAGTAATTTGGTAGAAGGTGGCAATGGAGTATTTAAAAACTTTATTTTAAATTATAGTTATACAAATTATAAAAGAGGGCAAAAAAAATACCGAAGTTTAATAATGTGTGTGTTTATTTTAATAATTTTATTTTATAGTTTTATGAGATTTACGAGTTATACGGTAGAAATACTTAATAAATATATAAATATTCCTGAATATGATGTGGGAGCTCAAGTTAATATGGAAGATTATGACAAGTTAAACGGTTTGGCCGAAGATCTTTCTTCAAAAAAACAAAGTATATTTAGAAGTTGTCATCAAGAGGGTACTATTTTAGGTGATTCAAAAAATATATTGGTTACTGATTTGAGCGGCAATTCAGTTATTAATTTGGTAAGGGAAATTGTAACTGAAAATGATAAAATGATTAAAAAAGAATATAAGCCTTTTAGCACTTTAAGTGAAATAATTTTAGATAATGGGGTTAGGATTGATGGTATAAGATTAACTGATGATATTCCTTTTGGAATGAAGGAAAAATTGACGAGTAATACTGTGATTTTAAATCTAGATAAAGAAATGTTTGACAAAGTATGTTTAAATTATACTGGGAATTTATTTGCTGATACAGATAAGAATGGTTTGGACCGTTTAATTATGGATTATGTAACGGCAAACAAAATTGAAAAGATAAGTTATACTAACATTAAGAAAGGTTATGAACTTGTCAATAATTTAATGTTATTAATTAAGATATTTATGTATGTTTGTGTTGGAATAGTTTGTTTAATTTCGGTATTTACTATTTTGAATATTATATCAGCTAATATAAAGTTTAGGAAAAAGGAGTTTGCTAGTTTGAAAAGTTTAGGTATGACTAACTTTAAAATTAGTCTGTGTTTATTTTTAGAAAGTTTAATAATATGTGGTAAAGGAATAGTATATTCTTTTCCCTTTGTATTATTAATAAGTAATAGTTTATATCAAAATATTGGTCGTTATTTTGATGTTAATATAGGAATTTTTGGTTATGAGTTGTTTGGCTCTGGATTTGTTATTTGTCTTTTACTTATTTTTATTTGTATGTTTATAAGTCATTTAAACTTATATAGACAAAGTTTGATTCAAAATATTAAAGGTAATAATTAATTGATGGTATTGTTCGTTAAGACAACTTTATGATAAGTTTTTGATGATTGCTATAAACTGCTTGCGATAACATATAATTATGATATATAATTAATTTAAGGATGTGATCACATGCGAGTTGTAATTAGTGCTGGCGGAACTGGAGGACATATTTATCCGGCTCTTGCTATTATTAATAAAATAAAAGAAAAGGAGCCTGATAGTGAATTTTTGTATATTGGTACACATAATAGAATGGAAAAGGATATTGTGCCATCTAAAGGAATTCCTTTTAAGTCGATTGAAATGTACGGTTTTAGTAAAAAAATATTTAAAAATTTTAAAACAGTTAAATGTTTGCTTAAAGCTTTTAAGGAATGTAAAAAAATGATAAAAGAATTTAATCCTGATATTGTAATTGGAGTTGGAGGGTATGTGACTGTTCCAGAGATCGGAAG
>CALVIJ010000094.1 GCA_944329505.1 uncultured Bacilli bacterium
GTAATTAAAAAGATAAGCACATCTGCTTACCTTAATCGTGGAAATTTTTCATTTACACAGATTTCTGTACACACTCCACAATCCAAATTGAATTGTGTTTTTAATATTCAGCAATGACCTTTGTCGTAACACCTTTTAACTCGCCTTTAGTAACGGCTGTAATAGTTCTGGTTTCATTTGGTTTTAAAGTGGTTCCGATATTTCCTCTTAATGTAATAACTTCGTTCCCATCCTTATCTTGTAAAACAATATTTACATCACTAACATTGCTGTCTTCTTGACCCATATTAGTTACATCGGCTGTAAAGGTACTATATCCATTTTCTGAAATTAAAGATATATTAGTGAATTGTAACTCTTGAAAAGTTTCTTCCTTAATAACTCCTTCTTCAGTATTAGCGACAACCTTTTGTTCATTATTGTTGTTATTAGCAGCCAATTTTTCTTTTTCAAAACCAAATGATATAATTAATCCGATAACTAAAGACACAATAACAACTAATAAAGCTATTAAAGGCATTTTATATTTTTTTATAATATTCATAATATTTTGTTTCTTTGATTTTTTCATTTAGTCCCCTACTTTCTCATAACTATTATATCTTGTTTTGGAGACAATTTCAATACTAGAAAAAAGAACTAAATAAAATTTAACATTTTTTATATTACAAGTATGATTTTAATTTTTCAATATACTCTTCGCCAAATTTTCTTAAGTTTTTTGCAAGATTTATAATTTTTTTATCGGCTATTTTTTCATAATTATCAATATGTTTAGATAGTTCTAAATTACCCATAGTTAGTCCTTGAATTAACATATCGGCGATATTGGCATCACTATTATCACTTATCATTTCTTTATTTATACTCATTTTAGTCATGGCTTTGGCCATCATGCCTATTGGTTTAGCTTCTAGTTTTTTCTTTTTTAATAATTTTTCTGTTTCGGTCATATACTTTTCATAATTTTTATTAATTTCGGCAACTATCTTTTTAATTTTGTTGTCTTTTCCTTTTAAACTGTTAAGTAAATCACTTGTGCTTTGATAACCCATATTACTAGTTTGATAAATATATTCTAGTATTTCTTCATTTTCATTCATTTATAATCATTCCTTTCAAAATTTATTATGTGAAAGAAAGTTTTAATTATACAAAAAAACAATTACATTTCATAAGTAATTGTTATAGCACATGGTTTCGCGTTTGGTCTTTGTCTTGTGACTATAATTTTATTTTCTATTATTTCGATTTTAAAGTCTTTAATTTTAGAATATTTTTGATTTATTTTTTCTTTTAAGGCGTTTATAAAGTTTTCTTTTTCTTTGATATGAGTGTTGAAGTGTCTTATAAAGTTTGTTTGAAGAACATAGATATCCATTGAAATAGTTTCTTCTTTGTCGACTGTTTTAGATGAAAATTTTATAAGACCGCTAGTTACTCTACCATCTGAGGTTATTTGATCTATATATTCTATAGTTAAATTAATTACTTTATTTATATTATCCATTTTGATTTCCTTTCTTAAAACAGTTTTCGTCGTGAGAATTGATTACTCCGGTTGCTTGCAGGTAAGCATATATAATAGTAGTTCCGACAAAGGTCATACCTTTCTTTTTTAAATCATGAGATATTTTATCTGATAGTTCTGATGAGGTTTTATCTGTTTCATATGTTATTTTACCATTTGTAAAACCCCAAAGATAATTAGAAAATGTTTTATATTCTTTTTGAATTTCTTTAAATATTTTGGCATTATTAATAGATGCTTTTATTTTTAATTTATTTCTAATGATACCTTTATTTTCTTTTAATTCATTTATTTTTTCCCCATCATAACAAACTATTTTATCAATATCAAAATTATCATAAGCATGTCTAAAATTTTCTCTTTTATTTAAAATACATTCCCAAGATAGTCCTGCTTGAAATGATTCTAAAATTAAAAGTTCGAACAGTTCTTTATCATCATAAGTTGGTTCTCCCCACTCTTCATCGTGGTATTTAACATAAAGCGGATTATCTAGATTACACCATTTACATCTTTGCATATTTTTCTCCTTTTGGTATTTTGTATTTTGTTATATCTAATCCTTCTAATTTTAATAATTTTATTTTAACATTTATTCCTCCAGTAAAACCGGTTAGATTGTTATTAGTACCTACTACTCTATGACAAGGAATAACGATTGGGATAGGATTATGGCCGATTGCACCACCTACAGCTCTAGCAGACATTTTAGGACTTATTTTTTTAGCTATATTACCATAAGTTATCGTCTTACCATAAGGAATAGTTTTTAAAATATTCCAAACTTTTATTTGAAAAAGTGTACCTTCTGGTTTTAATTTTAAATCATCTATATTGGGTTTTTCTTTATTAAAATATTTATCCAACCAAGTTTTGGTTTGTTTAAATATCTCTAAGGTGTCATTTGTTTTTGCATCTTTTTTTATATTTTGATAGTATGATTCTTTTTCTAATATGATATGAGTTAGATTTGTTCCATCACTAATTAAAGTTAGATTACCTATAACCGATTTATAGGTAGTTTTATATTTCATATAAGCACCTCAAATAAATAATATGAAATTTTATAATTAATGTCAAGAAAAGCATCTTTTTTAGATGCTTAACCAATGTTTATATCTCCATATTTAGTAACAGATGTTAAAGTGTAATTACCTAAATTAGATGAATTATTTATTTTTATTTCACCCCATTTGGTATCACCTAAGGCTTTACCGTTTGAAAGTTTTTCGACAGTAATTTCCCCATATTTTGTTTCTAGTTTTGAATTATCTGTTAGAAATATGTTATTAATTTTTATATCTCCATAAGTTGTTTTAATAGAGGTATAACCATTAATAGTACTAGCTTTTACTTCACCATAAGTATTTTTTACGGTTAAAACATTTGAGTTTTCCGTTAAAACATCACCATAGGTTGTTTCAATATTAATTCTATTTGCTTTATTTACAGTAATATCTTCAGTAGTAGATTTAACATTAATGTTGCCGTTTGTTTTTGCAATTTCTATATCACCATTATTATTTTTAACATTTAACTTTTTACTAAATGTTTCTGGTATATATATGATTAGATGTGGGCTTTTTTGAAGGCATATACCAAAACATTTTTGCGCATCAAATTCAATGTTTAAAGTGTTTTCTTTTTGATTTATTTTAGGTTTTTCTTTTTCACTATAAACATCTATTTTTATTTTATCATCTGAAGAGTTTTTAAATTCAATATCAGTATTTGTGATGTCTAGTTTAATTTCATTAAATATATTATCATAAGTTTTAGATAGAGTTAGGTTATCGCTTTGTCCTAGGCTTATAAATTTAACATTAATTAATGAGGGATTTAAGATTCCCCATATCATGATAGCTAGTAAACTTATAGTGCATAAAGATAAAAGGATTATTGATACGATGATTAATTTTTTATTCTTCATCTACGTCATTTCCTTTTAAGTTAAAAACTAGTTTTACTATTTGCATAATTAAAGCATAAATAATCCACATTATCCAGGTTATGTGCCAAGCCATGGTTAAAAAACTAATAAACATATAAATGATGAGTGTTAGGAGTGCGAGCGCTTCATCGATGGTTTTATATAAGTTATTTTCTTTTGTTTTTATTTTAATTTTTTTAGTTTCTTTATTATCATAAACCATGCTTGTATAAATGATTATGCCAGTTGCGATGGCGATAGTGATTAAGAATAAACAAATGCCTAATATTTCTAAATCTTTTATGTTACCAAAGATAATTACAAAGACAACTGATAAAATATATAGACTTACTGATATAGAATACATGAAAGCTTTTTTCTTTTGAATTTCTCTTTTAAATTCATGAGGAGTTTGCTCTTTTTTATTGCCTGTTAATAGTTCATCAGTAGTTATTCCATATAAGTTACATAGCGGAACTATTTTATCAAAGTCTGGAGTTGTCCCACCAGTTTCCCACTTACTAACTGTTTGCCGGCTAACATTTAATATATTAGCTACTTCTTCTTGTGATAGATTTTTTTTTTTTTTTAATTTATATATTTTTTCTCCTATTTTATTTTTTCTACTT
>CALVIJ010000095.1 GCA_944329505.1 uncultured Bacilli bacterium
AACTTCAACACAGGTGGAGTTGCCGGTGGAGACGACATCACTCAAGGTCTTCCACGTGTTACCGAAATCTTTGAAGCACGTAACCCTAAAGGTAAAGCTGCTATCTCTGAAATCAACGGTGTTGTATCTAAGATTGAAGAAGATAATGGCACATACAAAATATATGTTAAAAATGATGTGGAAACTCGTGAGCACACTTCTAACTACGGTGCCAAACTTGCTGTAGAAAAAGGTGAAGAAGTCAAAGCAGGTCAAAGACTTACTCACGGTGCAATTTCACCAAAAGAGTTATTAGTTGTCACTGACCCAATAACTGTTCAAGAGTACATCTTATTTGAAATTCAAAAAGTATATCGTTCTCAAGGTGTTGATATTTCAGATAAACACGTTGAAATTATGGCTCGTAGAATGATTTCTAAGATTAAGATTATTGATTCAGGAGATTCATTATTCTTACCAGGAACAATGGTAAATATTAATAAATTTACTGAAGAAAACAAAGAATTAATCTTAGAAGGTAAACGTCCAGCAACTGGTAAACCAGTATTACTTGGTATTACTAAAGCATCTCTAGAAACAGAAAGTTTCTTATCAGCTGCTTCATTCCAAGAAACAACTAGAATCTTAACTGATGCGGCTGTTCACGGTAAAGTAGACCACTTAAACGGATTAAAAGAAAATGTTATAATTGGTAAGTTAATCCCAGCTGGTACAGGTGCTAGAAAATATCGCGAAGCTGAATATACTTTAGAAAACGAAATATTAAATGAAGAGCCGCTTGAGGCTCTAGAACAAGAACTAATGGATTAATTAGTTCTTTTTTCTTTTTTGTGGTAAAATAAAAATAGAGGTGAAACCGTGGATATCATAAAAATCGAAATAATTATTGATAGTAATCTAACACGCATCGAAGACAAAGAAAAATCGAGGCAGAATTAATGCCGCTCAATTATATCTTAAAGATGATGAATATGATGCTGGAACATTTATGTATTTGGGAACATATGTTACTCCAAATGTAAAACAAGAAAACAATAATTATATTCCATTTTCTTTAGTAAATATTAACTTCGATTATCCTGATGAATTTTTAGACAAAAGAATAATCCATGAATTAAACCATGTATATGAATTAAATCTAGTTAGTGTAAACGAAAAAGTGCGGATTATACAAGTGTATGGGAAGCTTTGCATGAAAATATTAATCCCCAAAATGAACTATTGCCACTAAAAGAAGACAGTTGTAAAAGAGAATATGAACTTTTTAATGAAATAATTAATGAATTAATCGCCCAATAAATAACAGAGAAACTTCACGAAAATGGTATATATATCTTTTGTAACCCAGTTCAAGCTAAAATCAGAGGTGGTACAGGATATGAAAATACCAGATTTCTCGTTCAAGATTTTTACGATGAATTCAAATCTGAAATATTGGCTAGTCGTCAAGAAAACATGAATATTATTTTTGATGTTTGTGGTAAAGAAAATTTTGATAATTTAAATCAATTGTTTCATATATTTAAAGATAAATGGTTGCCTGCATTTAAGGTTATTAAATTATATGAAGATTTAAAAAATAAAGTAGAAAACGATGATACAAAACAGTTTAACGAAATAATTGATAAACGTAACAAGATACTAAATAGCATGATAGACTACAGAAAAGAAAATATAAAACAAAGATAAGGAGAGATATTATGAAGAACTCATCAGAAAGAGATCAGAATAAAGATGAAACAGAAGATTGTAAAACAGCTATTTTAACAATTAGTGACAGTCATTATGTTATACCTATAAAGGACTATTGTACCAGTATAAATATACCGAAAGGAGTTTCATTATTTTTAGCAGACAACACTATAGTTGAATTAAGTACAAATAATGTGATTTTAATTACTGGTGAATCAGAATTAATAAAAGCTTTATTGGAAAGTGAGTCAGAAAATTTCTATCAACCAGAGACAAACAAATACGGAAAAATTAAAATGAAAAAAATTACTATAGAAGGGACGTCGAATAGATATAATGAAACAAAATAAATTTTTTTACTTAAATGAAAATAAATTAGTATTGTTAAAAAGAGAAATGGGACAAATATTTCAATATAGTTTTTTAGCTAAAGTGTGGTACAACGTTCCAGAACTAAACGGTGTAGAGGACTATCCAGAGTTACTTACAGTAATAACTGAAGAAGAAGCTAATGAATATATTTCAGCAGTCGAAACAATGATTGAAAATTTAAAACATCAAAAATCAAAATAATTTTATATAAAAAATTTATAAATGTTTTAGCTATTTAGTATATTTATAGAAGCAAGTTCACTATAAAAACATTTGTAAAATAATAGTTTAAGACTTAATTTATACTAAAGTTTCAAGTTTAAGTTGAATCAATCTAAAGTGCTCCATCTGTTTATATTTAGTATTCTAGCAATTTATTGGTCAAATAGATATTTATAAGGTTCTGTTATAAATATCTTTTTTTAATGATTTTTTATTAATAGTAATATCGTCAAGCTTGATATAATAACAATTTAAAGTTTTAAGAAGAATTTTATCCCATAAGAATAACATTGCTTCGTATGGTGATTTACTGTTTAAAGAATCACGACATAAACTATTGATATTGTTCATAATTAGATTACAGTCTTCTTGATTGATATTTTCAAAAGAAGAACCTTTAGGCAAAATGTATCTAATAAATTCATGATTTTTTCAACACCACCTTTTTGCTAAGAAGCAGAAGGGTCACAGTAAAATACCTTAGATACTTGTTCACCGATTTTGTGGTTACATTCAATGTTTAATACATCAAAGAATTCATAACCATTACCAGTAAGAATTACTAGAAGAAGTGTTTTGTAATCATCATATGGAATTAATGTTTGAAGAAGTTCAAATATTTTGGTTACTTCTGCTGTCGTCTGTTCTTTAAGTTTAAATATAAGCATAAAATGAGATCTTCTTAAAAATAAGCTAAGTAAACAATCTAATTCAATTTGTGGTCCTTCAACAGTATCCATTTCAACAATATTTAAATCTGGATTTTTTACTTGTGTAGTCTATAAAGTTTTTATAAGTTCTTCCAATTAAAATTTCTCTTTCTTTTCTAGTTCTGCGTTTATTGGAATTATTTCTTTTTTTGTATTTAACAATTCTTGGAAAGTCCAAAGAGCCAAAATCAAACACTCCAAAATTAACATAATTATAAAAAGCAGCTTTAGAAAAATCTAAAATATCTGGATGATTAATATAAAGATGATTAATAGTTTTACCTTTTTATAAGAGGCATAAGAATTTTATTGATTTCATACACTTCTTCAGGAGTAAAATTAATACATTTTCTTGCTTCACTTTTTACTTCTTTATAAGAATCGTCAGCTTTTCTAGCGTAGTAGGTAAATCTTTCTTTTCTACAACCTCCTCTAGCTTTACAACCATTACAAACATAGATGGTTTAGATAATCTTTCACAAGATATATCTCTATCATAATTATTATTTCTATAAACACCATAGGTTTTAGGCTTTAAATATACCTTATTTTAATCAATTTCTCTTAAAATAGTAGAATGAGATTTATTTAAAGCTTTAGCAATTTGATTAATACAAATATTATCATTCGATCCATCTTCAATATTTTTTCTATCTTCATAAGATAGGTGACAATAATTTGCAGTTATAAATTACCTCCCTTAATGACAAATAAATTGCTTAGAAACTATTATAATATCATTATAAAACTTATCGCACAGCTATTGTGCACTTCTGTTTTTAAATTACAAACTCTACAAAAAAAGTTGGAGATGTTTAAATTTACTTGAAATTCATAATTATATATGATATACTCCTGAATTTGACAGTTTTAAGAATCAAAAAACTCCTTAAGGCTTATTTTATAAAGCTTTTTGGAGTTTTAATGTAT
>CALVIJ010000096.1 GCA_944329505.1 uncultured Bacilli bacterium
CCTGATCCAGCACCTTCATCTAGTAGTTGTGATATTTCAGAAAATTGGTTTATCGATAGAGAATGATATTTTTAAAATATCATTTTTTTAACGTCTGTTTTATTATTTCATATAATAAAATGAAATAATATAAAGTGGGGCGTTTAAATGAGAATTGGTTTGATTGGAAATCCTAATGTGGGTAAAAGTACAATTTTTAATGGTTTGACTGGTATGAGACAGCATACTGGAAATTGGCCTGGTAAAACGGTAGCTAAAGCAACTGGATATAAAGTATATAATGGTTTTAGTTATCAATTTGAGGATTTACCTGGCACTTATTCTTTACTAGCACATTCTAAGGAAGAAGAAGTGACTAGAGATTTTGTTTATTTTGAAGATTATGATGGTTTAGTGGTTGTGTGTGATGCAACATCTTTAGAGAGAAATTTAAACTTAGTTTTACAAGTGTTAGAAATTACAGATAAAGTGGTAGTATGTGTCAATTTGTTAGATGAAGCTAAAAAGAAAAAAATCGATATTGATTTAAAAAGACTATCTACATTACTAGGGGTTCCAGTTGTAGGTGTTGTTGCAAGAGATAAAAAAGGTTTTGATAATTTATTAGATAAAATAAAAGAGGTTAGTTTAAAAAAGGGTGGATATTTTAAAATTAAATATGATGAATTTATGATTAAGGATTTTCATAAGTTAGAAAGATTTATGCCTAAGGTAAACGTAAATAGTGATAATGTGATTTTAAGGTATTTATCTGGTGATTTTAATTTTATAAATGCTTTTGATTATAAATATAAGACAAATTTAATGAGAAATTTAGATGCGAAATATATCAAAGAAGATATTTTGGAAAAGTTAAGATTAAAGGGAATTAATCAAAATGATATAGAAACATTAATGATTGAGGCTATTAATGAAAAGTGCTTTTCGATATGTGAAAAGGTTGTTAAGTATAATAAAAAAAATTACGACAAAAAAGAAAGAATTATCGATAAATATTTAACTAATAAAGTAACTGGTATTCCAATTATGCTTGGTCTTTTGTTTTTAGTTTTATGGGTCACTATAACTTTAGCTAATATTCCATCGGATTTTTTATATGAAAAGTTTTTTGAGTTTGAAGAGGTCTTGTATAATTTTCTATCTGGTACTCATTTACCTTTGTGGGTTTCTGATATGCTGGTGCATGGAGTTTATCGTGTTTTAGCTTGGGTTGTTGCAGTAATGCTTCCACCCATGGCAATATTTTTTCCACTTTTTACACTACTTGAAGATTTTGGTTTATTACCTAGAATAGCTTTTAATTTAGATAAGTCATTTGAAAAGTGTTCATCGTGTGGCAAGCAAGCTCTTACGATGGTGATGGGATTTGGCTGTAATGCGGTTGGTGTGACTGGGGCTAGAATAATTGATTCACCTAGAGAAAGATTGATTGCGATAATTACTAATAGTTTTGTCCCATGTAACGGAAGGTTTCCACTTTTAATTTCTTTGATTACGATGTTTTTAGTAACTGACAATAGTTCTGGATTAATGAGAGCATTTATATTAATGATATTTATTTTGGTTGGTGTTTTAGTAACTTTTATTGTATCTAAAATATTGTCATTAACGATTTTGAAAGGTGTTCCATCTTCATTTACTTTAGAACTTCCACCTTATAGAAGACCCCAGATTGGAAAAGTATTAGTGAGATCGTTATTGGATAGGACATTATTTGTTTTAAAAAGAGCTATTTGTGTATCAGCTCCTGCTGGTTTAGTTATTTGGCTTGTTTCTAATTTGACTTATAATGGGGATAGTTTACTTCAGATATTTTCTAATTTTTTAGATCCTTTTGGTAAATTTATAGGTCTTGATGGTGTAATAGTTTTGGCTTTTATTTTGGGTTTTCCAGCTAATGAAATTGTTATACCAATTATGATAATGGGATATATGTCACTTGGTATGATTACAGATATGAATGATTTGAATTTGTTGAAAGATTTGTTTATAAACAATGGATGGACTTATGTGACAGCTATTTGTGTAATGATATTTTCTATTTTTCACTTTCCTTGTTTGACAACACTGTTTACTATAAAGAAAGAAACAGGGAAGTGGTCTTGGACTTTTTTATCATTTATTATTCCTTTAGTAATTGGAACTATGCTTTGTTTTTTAGTAATGACTTTATTTAGTTTATAAAGTCTTTTTGATAATATCAATGTTTAACGTCTTTAATCGACAAATTAGTAAAAGAAAATTAGGTTATATTAGGTATAAACATTGATTTTTATTTTGCTTTTAAGTAAAAATTTGATAATTATTCTTTTAAGTGTTATTATTAGATTACGTTTAAGGAGGAAATTATGGATACAAGAGTAAAATTCGATGTACTTTATTATAGTTTTGGTGATACTTTAATTAATTTTTTTGAGAGGGTTGTAAATGAAGATAATAATTTAAACTTTAATATAAGTGCGGACAGTATGACTAATGGATATATTTCTAATAACGATATGTGTATAAGTTATGTCGCAGTAAATGATAATGAAATGCTTTATGTTTATAATGATGATAGAGGTATGATTTGTCTTAATACTGGAAGTGTAGCTAAAACTTTTACGAGAGTTGGGGAAAACATATATTTTGGATATGAAGAGTTAGAAAAAGAACCTTTTAATTTTATTCAAAAGGTTCAATGTAAACTTCAAAATTATTTTAATGAAAAAGAAAAGCCTAAGCAATATCACATTTAGCTCCTTGATAGGTGTTTCGTTTGACCATTTCTTTGTCGATGCTATTTAAAACATCGATTTTTTTTATGGTCCAAAGAGGGGCAATCAACTGTTCTTTCATAGGATCACCAGTTAGTCTTTGAATAACGATTTTGGGATTTAAATGTTCTAATTGATTAATAACAATATCAATGTATTCTTCTTTGGTTAATACATGGAATGGTTTTAATTTATAGTATTTTTCTAAAGGGGTATCTTTTAATATTGAAAGCATATGGATTTTTATGCCATCTATATTTAGTTTGTTTAAGTATTTAACGGTTTCAACCATCATTTCTTTAGTTTCTTCAGGAAGACCATTTATAATATGAACTACAGTAAAGATATTTCTTTCTTTTAATTTTTTTAAAGTTTTTTCAAAACATTTTAAGTCATGACAGCGATTTATTATTTTAGAAGTTTGGTCATGGATGGTTTGAAGACCTAGTTCAATAGTTAGAAATGTTTTTTTATTGAGCTCTTCTAGATAGTTTAAACACTCATCTGTTATACAGTCTGGTCTTGTAGCGATAGATAGACCAACAACATTATCTAAATTTAAGATACATTCGTATTTTTCTTTTAAAATATTTACAGGAGCATATGTATTAGTTCTGGCTTGGAAGTAACCTATATATTTTGTGTTTGGCCACTTTTTATTCATAACTTTTTTAATTTCATTAAATTGTTTTATTAAATCTTCTTTTGGGTTTCCTCCGTATTCGCCACTGCCTGTTTTTGAACAATATATACATCCATTTTTAGATAAGGTACCATCTATATTAGGACATGTAAAACCGGCGTTTAAGCTTATTTTACATACTTTTTCACCAAATCTTTGCTTATAAAAATAGTCGAGTGTGTGGTATCTTTTATTTGTGTTTGAATAAGGAAAGTTGTTCATAAAATCACCTAATTTATTATAACATAAGATATTTATTTGTGAAAAAGTAATGAAAAATGTTTATTTTTATTTAAAAAAGCTTTATGTTATAAGGGTTTTTTGATATAATGCTATTGGGAGGTAGAGAAAGGTGAAAAGAAAATTACTTAAGGTAATAGGAATATCTTTCTTAATTTACGTGGTATTAAGTTGGATTATTCCGGTAGGTAC
>CALVIJ010000097.1 GCA_944329505.1 uncultured Bacilli bacterium
CTCCAGTACAGTATCGACTAAAATATTCAAATTAATTAATCTTTTTATTTAGTGAGTACTTGACAGGTACTAGTATCTAATTCCCCTTTTATTTTAAAGCATCTAATAATTCAGCTTTTTTCATAGTTGAGTATCCCTCAACATTTTTTTCTTTAGCTAATTTTTTAAGTTCAGCTACAGTTAATTTACTTAAATCTGTATCTTCCTTTTTAGCTTCTTTCTTAGTTTCTTTTTTCTCTTCTTTAACTTCTTTTTTTGCTTCAACTTTAACTGCTTTTGGTTTATATTCTTTACCCTCTAGTGCTGATTTAGCAACATTAACAAGTTCTGCAAATGCTTTTGGATCATCGATAGCAATTTCAGAAAGCATTTTTCTGTTTACTTCAATATTAGCTTTATTTAATCCATCAATAAATTTAGAATAACTAATATCGTTTAATCTACAAGCAGCATTAATTCTTGTAATCCATAATTTTCTGAAATCTCTTTTTCTATTTTTTCTATCTCTATAAGCATAAGCACCTGAATGCATTACTTGTTCTTTAGCAGTTTTATATAATCTATGCTTACTACCGAAATAACCTTTAGCTTGTTTTAAAGCTTTTTTTCGGCGTGCACGATGAATAGTTCCACCTTTAACTCTCATTTAAATTCCTCCTTTAATCTTACTTATTAATTAAATCTTTTAATCTTTTAATATCAGCTGAACTCATTTCTGACTCATGATGTCTTCTTCTTCTTGATTGATTACTTTTATGAGTTAACTTATGGTTTTTCATAGCAGGTTGAAATTTGATTGAACCACTTTTTCTAACCTTTAAAACTTTAGATAACCCTTTATGTGATTTTGCTTTAATCTTAGCCACAAACATTCCTCCTATTTTTCTTTGTTTGGCGCAAGTATCATTGCCATAATACGACCATCAATTTTAGGTGCTTGCTCGATAACAGCAATATCCTTAACTGCATCTGCAAAGCGCATTAAAACATCTTTACCTAAATAGCTATGTGTAATTTCACGTCCTTTAAAACGGATACTTACCTTTACCTTATGACCTTTTTTTAAATATTTACTCGCATTATTTAATTTAGTATTAAAATCGTGAACATCGATATTTACAGATAATTTATATTCTTTCATATCTAAGTTAGCTTCTCTTTGTTTTTTCATATTTTCTTTCTGCTTCTTCTTGTTCTCGTATTTATAACGATTATAATCCATTATCTTACAAACTGGTGGTTTTCCACCTGGATTCATAAGTACTAAATCAAATCCTGCATATTCAGCCAAAGTAAGTGCATCTTTAATCGGTTTAACGCCTAATTGTTCTCCGTTCGGCCCAATTACCATAACTTCTTTTGCTCGTATTTGTCCATTGATATATAAATCTTTATCCCTTGCGATACTAGACACCTCCAATAAAAAAGTGAATACAAAGTATCCACCAAATGCACATTAAAATAAGTATTAAACTTTGTCGGCATCAAACCCATCGCTCTCTTGCAATCGGGTGAGAAGTGGATACTTCTTCTTTCCTTTTTCAAATTACACAAATAATTATACATATAAATATTATGTTTGTCAAGTTTTTTTATACCAATTTAAGTAAGTTTCTGATATAATTAAAACAAGAAAGGAAGATTAATATGAAACCAAAAATTGATTATGAAGATTTTGCCAAAATAGAATTTAAAATTGGTGTGATCAAAGAATGTACTAAACATCCGAATGCTGATAGACTTCTAGTCTTTCAAATTGATGTTGGAGAAGATGAACCTAGACAAATTATCTCTAGTATAGCCGAATTTTATAATCCAGAAGATGTAATCGGCAAAAGAGTTGTTGTCGTTACAAATCTTAAAAAAGCTAAATTTAGAGGCATGACATCTAATGGTATGTTGATGTGTGCATCATTAGAAAATGATGAAGATGTTGAATTATTGACTATCACTAAAGATTTTGCTGGAGGAACTAAAGTAGATTAAAACCAAGTCAAATTTAAGACTTGGTTTTTCTATATAATTAATTAGATTTTTCTTCCTCATGTAATTTATCAATGATATCCTCTATCTTTTGAGCATTCTTAATTGATTCATCATAAACAAACTCAAGTTCTGGAATTTGTCTAATCTCAACCCTATCACGAAGCTCATGACGAATAAATCCACTCGCCTCTTTTAAAGCTTTACTAGTAACATCTATTTTACTTTCATCTAAAACAGTAAAATACACTTTCGCATAGCTTAAATCTGAACTTACTTTAACATCAGTAATTGTCACAAAATTAATATCTTTATTCTTAACCTCAGTTGCAATTATATAACTGATTTGCTCAATTAAAGCATCAGATATTCTCTCTGTTTTAATATTACTCATTATATCACCTCGTTTTTATCATTATAACACATATTCAAAATAGAAAAAACTAGCAAAATTAGAAATACTGCTAGTTTCTCGTCTTCTTTAACTGTTTAGCTCTTACTAAATCGGAATAGTAACTAATTGGTTTCGCATTAAATTCATCTGCAATACTATATAACATCTCAAAAGTATAATAATTATATTTTTTATACTTAACAAATTTATACTCATCACCCTATTTAGTAACAATATATATTTGCATTACAACCTTACCACTTTTACCTTCACCAAACTCATAAGCAAAACCAACCATATCGTTAAAAAACTTATTTAATTTAAATTTTTCAAACATAAAATTTATCTTTTAACTTCGACCATTTCATAAGCTTCTATAGTATCGCCTATTTTAATATCATTAAAACCATCGATAGTAATACCACATTCATATCCTTTTTTAACTTCCTTAACACTATCTTTTTCTCTTTGTAAAGAACCAATCTTACCATCGTAAATTACAACACCATCACGAATAATACGTGCTTGTGAATCTCTTCTAATAATACCATCAGAAACAGAACATCCTGCAATATTACCAACCTTAGAAAATTTAAAGATTTGTCTAATATCAGCTGTGCCCAAAACTTTTTCTTCAAATTCAGGATCAAGCATACCTTTCATTGCCGCTTCCATCTCTTCAACAGCTTTATAAATTATATTATAAAATCTAATCTCTACACCTTCTTCTTTAGCTTTATCAGCAATACCTTTAGAAGGTCTTACATTAAATCCAATTATAATAGCATTAGAAGCTTTTGCTAAAACAATATCACTTTCGGTAATTCCACCAACTGAACTTCTGATGACATTAATCTTAACTCCATCAACTTCAATTTTTTGTAAACTGTTTTTAACCGCTTCACTACTACCATTCACATCAGCTTTAATAATGACATTAATCTCTTTTAATCCTTCGCCTATTTTAGCAAACAAATCATCCAAACTAACAGCTGCTTTAGCCTTATTTTCACGAACTCTAGCTTGTTCTTTACGAAGAGAAGCAATATTTTTAGCTTCTTTTTCAGTCGCAAAACTCATAAATCTATCACCTGCAGATGGAACCTCATTTAAACCTGTAATTTCAACTGGTTGAGATGGTAAAGCTTGAGTGATTTCTTCACCTTTATCGTTTCTTAAAGTTCTAATCTTACCAAAAGCTGTTCCAACAACTATCGGATCACCCAAACGTAAAATACCATTTTGAACTAAAACTGTTACAATCGGTCCAACATGTTTATCAAGTTTAGACTCAACAACTGTACCCATTGCATAACGATTAGGATTAGCTCGATAATTATTAACATCAGCAATTAATAAGATATTTTCAAGTAAATCTCCAATGCCATCTCCAGTAATAGCAGATATCTTAGTAAAGATAATATCTCCACCCCACTCTTCT
>CALVIJ010000098.1 GCA_944329505.1 uncultured Bacilli bacterium
TTGTCATCTTTGTATCTTCAATTGTATCATGTAAAAGTGCTGCACATATTGTATCACTATCAGCTTTCATTTCGGATAAAATAAAAGCAACAGAAAGTGGATGAACAATATAGTCCTCTCCACTCTGTCGCTTTTGCCCTTCATGTAATTTTCTCGCACACTCAAAAGCTCTAAAAATTTTTCTCAATGATTTTTCGTCCTCAATATATCCTCTAACATTATTCATTAAGTCTTGGTAAGTTACCTTTTTCATAAAACCCACTCCCAACTTCAATTATGTTATAAACAATATTAACACCATTTACAAACAAATTCAAGAAAAATATTCAACATATCCTAAAATTTGTTATTTTTCACCTTTAATATAAACAATATATTAGTCTTAAATCATCAAAATTTATATTTGTATTTTTTTTGACATTTCTTAACTACAAAGAATAATATCATACTATAAATCAAATTAATTATAAGTGACTTTAAAACACTCAACATTAAAGTTATAAAATCAAAAGACATATTACTTACTAGAACTAAAAGTCCATAAGTGACAAATCTATAAATTAAAATACAAATAGCCACAATTATTAATATATTAAAATAATTATCGCTTAAAACCAAGTTCAAACGTGTAATAAGAAAAGCTATAAAGCAAAAAATAATAGCATGAAAAATAATTGTATAGGTATAGAATAAATCATAATCAAAACCAGTAATAAAAACATACTTATAATATTCTGAATGTTCATCAAAAAGCGGATAAATAATTATCAAAGCCATAAGTGTAAATAGTGGAAGCAAAAATCCATTTATCGGAACAAAGTTTGAAATAATCCCCTCTAATAAAAAAGAAATTAATAAAAGTATTACTTTCATTCAGTTTTCCTTTTCAAAACAGTTACATAATCTAAATCGTTAAAATCTACAGAGGCTTTAACTTCCACAACTTTTGATAAATCAAAGTTATCAGTTGTAACCTTTTCTACTGTTCCGACCATTAAACCACTAGGAAATATCGTTCCCATTCCTGTCGTAACCACATCCGCACCTTTTTGAATATCCACATTCTCACTAATACCCTCTACTGTATAAGTATTAGTATTAGCATCATACATAGATATTAAACCATACACATAATCATCATTAACTTTAATTTTAACACTGATCTTATCATTCATATTTTCATTAGAAAGAAGCTTTACGGTACTAGAATAATTACTAACCTTTGTAATTTGACCAATTAATCCTTGAGGTACAACGACAGCCATACCCTTTTCAATGCCATTTTTACTACCTTTATCAATAGTTAATTCATTATACCAATAACCAATATTTCTAGATACAACTGTTGCATTAAGATAAACTTTATCACTTAAAATTGTATTTAATTCTAAAGTTGCTTTCAATTTATCAATTTCACTCTGTAAATTTTCGTTTTGAGCAATAACAGAATCTACTTGCTCTTCCTTATTCTGTAGTTCCTTATATTTTTCATAAATATTATTTTTCTCTATCATCTCGTCTATTTTATCATGAGCAAAATTAAAAGGTGCAGAAACAACCTTTAATACAACAGTTCCAACATCTTTAAATGCTTTTTCAAGTGGATTTAAATCACGTTCATTTTGAAGTGATGCGGCTAATACAACTAACACTAAAGCAATAGCCACAACAACAAATATAAATAAATATCTTTTATCAAATCGCTTATTTTTATACATAGCCGTCACCTATTAAGATTATAATACATTTTAGAAATAAAGCCAACTAAATTTTTCCATTTTCTAAAAAACTATAATACTTATCTCTACCAATAATAATATGATCTATAACTTTAATTCCAAATAAAACTCCCACTTCTCTTAATCTAATCGTTAAATTAATATCTTCAGCACTCGGTTTAACATCACCACTTGGATGGTTATGAACACAAATTATTGAAGAAGCATTTAATAAATAAGCGTTTTTAAATATATCTCTAGGATGAACTAAGCTATAGTTAACTGTTCCAATAAATAATAATTTCTCCTCAATCACTTTTTTATTTGCATCCAAATAAATAGTATAAAATTGTTCTTGATAATTGTTAACTTTACTCTTATAAAATTCAAACACCTTCACCGGTGTATTTAATTTTAATCCCGTTAAAGAGGCAATTTTCCTATTTGCCCGTCTAGATATTTCTCCAAGTGCCACCAATGTACACGCTTTCGCATCGCCAATCCCCTTTATATTTTTCAACGCGTGATAATTCACATCTTTCAAATTTTCAAGACCATTTAAATTGCTTAAAATATGAGATGCTAAAGTTTTAACCGACATATCTTTAGAACCAGTTTTCAAAATAATAGAAAGTAATTCCTCATCACTTAAATTTTCTACACCTACATTGATTAACCTTTCTCTTGGTCTTTCCAAAACAGGTATTTCTTTTAACTTGATATTCACTTAACCAACTCCTCGTATTTTGCTAAAACTTGATTACAAATCACTTTAATTGATTCCTTATCATCCGTTTTTGTCAGTAACTCATCATACTGACCTAATATATTTATAAAATCACTATTATCTGTAATCTTTTCAACTATAGAAGTATCATAACCAATTTCTTTATAATAATTTTGAATTTTTAAAGAATTTTCTTTACTTGTCGTAATTCCAATATACGTATGATATTCATTGTTTTCAACATTATAAATATAATTTGTAAATTCCTTCATATTATTTTCCATATTTTGCATATCTGAATAAACACCTCGCCGAATATAATATAAAGTTTGAGCTTCACTAGAAACAGCTAAAGTGGGCATTGTTTCATACTGCTTAATAATAAAATATGCCATTGAAACACCTAAAATTAAAGATACAGATACAGGAAACAAATATTTTTTCATATTAAATCACCTAGAAATATATTAAAATAAAAAACATACTTATTTTGTCATAATATGCTTTTTATAATATATATACAATATTTATTTAACTTTTCCTTTTTACTATTAAACAAATTAATATAACTTTATTCATTTTTTGCTTTACATAAATATGTCAATTAACTATATTAATAGTAGTAGTTTTTTTCTTTTCTTGATACAATAAAACTAGTCATTTAAACATAATAGAAAGGAATCAAATTTAATATTTCCATAACTTTGATTAAAGGTGATAAAATGTCTTATAAATTAGATAAAAAGAAATCAAATAAAATCAGCAAAATTATAACAACAGTAGGTCTTTTAGCAACCTTATTAAGTACAACTTATATAGGAATTCATTTTTTTACTCAATACAAAGGTATAAAAAATAACGAACAAATAATTAATCAAATTACAATAAATGAACAAGAAAATCAAATGGCTGAAGAATACACCCCAAAATATGATATTACAGCTTTACAAAATGAATATCCAAATGCCTGGGGAATTTTAGAAATGCCAAATGGTACAGCTCTACCGATTGCCTCTGCCACATCTTTAGAAGATGAAGACTACTATAGTAATCATGCATTAGATGGCAGTTATAGTAGTGCCGGCACTCTATTTTTAGATCATACAAACTATCAAAATGAAGATCAAACAGTCAGACGTATCTGGGGACACAATTTAACTACTGGTAACATGTTTGGCGATTTAACAGAATTTCAAAACCAAGGCCAAGAATATTATAATAATAATCAAGCATTCACATTATATACAAATAGTGGCGTTTACGAACTACAAGTTTTTGCTGGAATAGAAGAAGATGCCACAAATCATGAATTTAATTATCCAACTGAAGAAG
>CALVIJ010000099.1 GCA_944329505.1 uncultured Bacilli bacterium
TTATGAAGTAAATAGAAAACCGAGGTGAAAATGATGACAAATACAGATGAAGTTTACGTAACTGAACAAGGTTTAGAAGATATGAAAAAAGAATTAGAATATCTTAAAATGGAAAAAAGACCAGCAGTTATCGAAGCTTTAAAAGAAGCTAGAGCCTTAGGCGATCTAAGTGAAAATGCTGAATACGATGCCGCTAGAAATGAACAATCAGAAACAGAAAATCGTATAGTCACTTTAGAAAAACAAATTGAAAAAGCAATCGTTATTAAAAACGTTAAAACCGATAAAGTTTCAGTTGGTAACACTGTTGAATTAGAATATGTTGGTGATAATGATAAGGATACTTATACCATTGTTGGTGTTAAAGAAGCAGATCCTTTTGCCAACAAAATTTCTAATGAATCACCAATTGCTAAAGCAATAATGGGGGCTAAAGTTGGCGATATTGCTACTGTTGCCAGTCCAAATGGTGAATATCAAGTAAAAGTAACAGCCATAAGTTAAGGACAATTAAGTCCTTTTTCTTATGCAAAAATAAAATTTAATTAAACATGTTTAAATCACTTAAATTATTTCTTCTTGACTTCTCACTACATTACCTTTACAATAGAATTAGGGAAATGTTTCCCGTATGGAGGTAAATATGAATAATATTGTTTTCTCCATATTGCTGATCTTAATTGGTCTTTTTGTTGGTATTATCTTTATGATAATCTTGAATTCTATTAAATTAATGAACGCTTCCAAAAAAGTTCAAAGTTTAATTGATAATGCAAAAAAGGAAGCTGATAAATTAAAAAGAGATAGTATTTTAGAAGCTAAAGAAGAAAATCATAGATTAAAAGTTGAATTAGATAAAGAAACAAAAGAAAAAAAGCAAGAAATCAAAGACTCCGAAGAACGCCTTTTAGCCCGCGAAGAAAGTATGGATCGCCGTGATCAAACACTACAGAATCGTGAACAAATGCTAGAAGATAAAGAAAACAAATTGATACTGAAGCAAAAAGAAATTCAAGAAAAGCAAATGGAGTTAGAAGAAACAAAAGAACAGCAAATCAAATTATTAGAAAAAATTGCCGGTTATTCGAAGAAACAAGCTCGTGAATTGATTATGAAAAAAGTTGAAGATATGATGAATTTAGAAATAACTTCATATATCAAAGACCGAGAAGCTGAAGCCAAGCTTCAAGCTGATAAGAGTTCAAAAGAATTACTCGTTTCAACCATGCAAAGATATGCAGCTGATATAGCTGGAGAACAGACCGTTACCGTAGTGAACTTACCAAATGATGAAATGAAAGGTAGAATTATCGGAAGAGAAGGGCGTAACATTAGAACACTAGAGTCCGTTACTGGAGTCGATTTAATTATCGATGACACCCCAGAAGCTTTAGTTTTATCAAGCTTTGATCCATACCGAAGAGAAATTGCTAGAATAACTCTAGAAACGTTGATTAAAGACGGAAGAATTCACCCTAGCCGTATTGAAGAGGTATACGATAAAACGGTTAAAGAAATGCAAGCTAAGTTAATTGAAATCGGTAATAATGCCTTATTTGAACTTGGAATTACTAAAATGGAGCCAGAACTAGTTGAAACAATTGGTAAATTACAATTTAGAACTAGTTATGGACAAAATGCCTTAAATCACTCGCTAGAAGTAGCCAATTTAGCTGGTCTTTTAGCCGGTGAATTAAATGAAAATATCACTTTAGCCAAAAGAGCTGGTTTATTACATGACATTGGTAAAGCTATAGACCACGAAGTAGAAGGCAGCCATATTGAATTAGGAGCTAATTTAGCTAGAAAATATGGTGAAAATGAAGTGATTATTAATGCTATCGAATCTCATCATGGTGACGTCGAGCCCACAAATGTTATTAGTACTCTTGTCGCTATTGCAGATAGCGTTTCTGCATCTAGACCTGGAGCCCGTAATGATTCATTAGAAAATTATATCAAGCGTTTAACCGAACTTGAGGAAATAGGTAACGATACTGAAGGTGTCGAAAAAACTTACGCTGTTCAAGCCGGTAGAGAGCTTAGAGTTATTGTTAAACCAGAAGAAATAGACGACTTAGAAAGTCATAAAGTAGCTCGCGATATTAAAAATAAAATTGAAGAAAGCTTACAATATCCAGGAACTATTAAAGTAGTTGTCATAAGAGAAACTAGAGTAACCGAAGAAGCAAAATAATGCTTCTTTTTTTCTTTACACTTTATGAAAGATATATAAGTTTTTGGAGAATAATACCTAAATTGTAGGGTTTTCACCTGATGTAATATTACTTCCAGATTTTACCCCTACATAAAGAACAATAGCGGCTGCAATAAAATTAAATAAGCTCGCATCTATTTGTAAATCGGCAAATTCATCTTCAGAGTTGTATTTTTCTTTCACATTTTTATCTCGAATATTAATATAAATAAAAAGTGCTGAAACGATAAACATAATAGTTCTGTTAAAAATTAAAATATCAAGACTTTCTTTCTCGCTATATATTGGTGTTTTTTTTTCAAGTTTTAGTAAAAAATCATAAGATAGGATAATTGATATAATTGTCGTAAAAAGTAAGACAAAAGATAAAAGTATTTGTAGTTTTATAAGTTCTGATTCTTCTAAATCGTAATTAGTCATTCATTTTCCCTTAAAGTTTTAAGTTCTAAAAGCTCTGTTACTGTCACAAATTTATATCCTTGTTTTTTTAAACTTTCAATCATATCTTCTAAAGCATTAAGTGAATAATCATGATTGTCATGCATTAAAATAATGCTACCACTTTTTACATTAGCTAAAATATTTTTCAAAATTTTATCTTTAGTTTTAACTTGCCAATCTCTAGAATCAACGTCCCATAAAACAAATTTTAAATCAGTATAACTCTTTAAAACATTTGTATATCCACCATAAGTTGGTCTAAATAAAGTTGGAGTAAAACCAGTCACCTTTTTAATTACTTCCTGTGTTTTATTTAGTTCTTCTTGGAATTCTTCTTTGGATAACCTTGTTAGTAATTTATGATCATATGAATGATTTCCTATCTCACTGCCTTCATCCAGCATTCGTCTAAGTGTATCACCATAAAACTCTACTTTGTTGCCAATTAAAAAGAATGTCCCACATGCATTATATTTTTTTAAAACATCTAAAATTTTATTTGTATATTTACTAGGACCATCGTCGAAAGTCAAAGCAACCACTTTGTCATCTATAGACACATTTCTTTTTTTTATAGATAAATAAGTGTCTTTACCCTCATTTACATCTATATCCACCAGCATCTTTAAACTATCTAAAGGCACATCTATATATATTAACTCATCGTGTTTACTCTTAATCTCCGCTGGATTAAAATAAAGTGTTAGATTTTCATCGTCAATCGTAAAATAGTCATAACTGACGTTGCTTAAATAATCCATATCCGCATCTTGATATTTTTCTAAAAGTTCTTTTTTTATCTCATAATCTAAGCCATTTAAATCTTCAACTAAATCTTCCATTGTTAAAAACTTATCATTTGTTTTATTGTAAGTAAATGTTTTAATCTTATTAATTGTTTTGTCTGTCACTATTTCTGTCTTTAAACTGACGTTTATAATGTCATCATTGACCTCCTTATACGTATAGGAAATATTAAGTTCAGGAATGACTGAAGAATTCATATTTTTAAAATTATAATAAGTCTGATTCACGTAACTACTAATCGCATCATCTAAAACATTAATATTAGTCACTGGATAATTAATTGATACTAGTTCAT
>CALVIJ010000100.1 GCA_944329505.1 uncultured Bacilli bacterium
AATAAAGCAGCGTGAAGAATGGGATGAAATGGATTTATATAACCTAATTAAAAACAAAAATAAAAACAATAAACCATTTATCTTACACGATGGACCACCTTATGCGAATGGTAATATTCATTTAGGTCATTCTTTAAATAAAATTTTAAAAGATTTCATCAACCGTTCTAAAATGATGGAAGGATATTATGTCGAATATATTCCAGGTTGGGATACTCATGGACTTCCTATTGAACAAGCTGTTACTAATAGCGGTGTTGATAGAAAAAGTATGAGTGTTGCCGAATTCAGAGAATATTGTAAAGAATATGCCTTAAAACAAGTAGAAACTCAAATGGATGATTTCAAAAGATTAAATGTTATTGCCGATTGGGATTACCCATATATAACTTTAAGCCCAGAATATGAAGCTAGACAAATCGAAGTGTTTGCTAAAATGGCCCAAAAAGGTTTAATTTTTAAAGGGTTAAAACCAGTATATTGGTCTCCAAGTAGTGAGACTGCTTTAGCTGAAGCTGAAATCGAATATAAAGATAAAACAGATCCTTCAATTTATGTTGCCTTTGAAGTAACTGATGGAAATGATTTTGTAAGTATTGGTGATAAACTAGTAATTTGGACAACAACTCCATGGACTTTACCAGGAAATATGGGTGTATGTGCTGGACCAAACTTTGAATATTCTAAAGTTAAAGTAGGGGATAATAATTATATTGTCGCAACTGAATTACTAGAAGAATTAATGAAAGAATTTGGTTTTGATGAATATGAAAAACTATCTACATTTAAAGGTAAAGATTTAGAAAACGTTAAATATAAACATCCATTTATGGATAGAACATCACCAGTTGTTACGGCAGACCATGTCACACTAGATGCTGGAACTGGTTTAGTTCATACTGCGCCTGCATATGGTGAAGATGACTTTTATGTTGGTAAAAAATATAATTTGGGTATGGTTAATGGTGTCAATGATCAAGGAATTTTAACTGAAGAATCTGGAATGTTTGAGGGATTATCAGTAGAGGATGCTAATAAAGAAATTCCAAAGTGGCTAAAAGAAAATGGTTATTTATTAAAATTAAAGAAAATTACCCATTCATATCCACATGACTGGAGAAGTAAAAAACCAATCATCTTTAGAGCTACTAAACAATGGTTCTGTAGTGTTGATAAAATCAAAGATGAAATCTTAAACGAATTAGATACAAACGTAAAATTTCATAAAGACTGGGGTAAAACTAGAATCTATAACATGATTAAAGATAGAGGAGACTGGTGTATTTCAAGACAGAGAACTTGGGGAGTACCAATTCCAATTTTCTATAATGAAGATGGTTCAGAAATCATTGATTATGATGTTATGATGCATGTTGCTTCATTATTTAGAGAACATGGTTCAAATATTTGGTTTGAAAAAGATGCTAAAGACTTACTTCCAAAAGGATACACTAATCCAGCAAGTCCAAATGGAAACTTTACTAAAGAAACTGATATCATGGATGTATGGTTTGATTCAGGGACTTCATGGGCTGGAACTTTAGTTGAAAGAAAATTACCTTATCCAGCTGATGTTTACTTAGAAGGTTCTGATCAATATCGTGGTTGGTTTAACTCATCATTAATTTGTAGTGTGGCTGCTAACGGACATACTCCATATAAAGAATTAGTTTCTGCTGGTTTTGTTTTAGATGGTAAAGGCTTTAAGATGAGTAAGAGTATTGGTAACATTGTAAGACCTATGGATGTTGTAGGTAAACAAGGTGCGGATATCTTAAGATTATGGGTTGCCAGTGTTGATTACACTGAAGATGTTAGATTCAGTGATGAATTATTAGCTGGTGTCAAAGAGTCATATAGAAAAATTAGAAATACTTATCGATTTATGTTAGGAAACTTATTTGACTTTAATCCAAGTACAGATAAAATTTCTTATGATAAATTACCTATAGCAGATCAATATATGTTAATTGAATTAAATGAATTAATAGCTAAAGTAATTAAAGAATATGATAATTATAATTATGATGAAATTTACAAAATTATCAACAATTATGTTAATTCATTATCTAATTTCTATTTAGATTTTACTAAAGATATCTTATATATTGAAAAAGCAGATAGCGATGAAAGAAGAAGTGTTCAAACTGTTTTATACGAAATTTTAACTTCATTAATCAAATTAATGGCTCCAATCTTACCTTACACAAGTGAAGAAGTTTACAAATTACTTCCTGGTAAAAAAGAGAAGAGTGTTCATCTAGAAAGTTTTCCAGAAGTTAAAACATATAAAAACGAAGTGGAATTAAGAGAAATCTTTGACTTATTCTTTGGTATCAAAGATGATGTTTATAAAGCTTTAGAAGAGGCTCGTAATGAAAAAGTAATCGGTAAATCATTAGAGGCTAAAGTGTTCTTAAAATTACGTGATGAAGATAAGGAGACTTTAAAACCAATTTTAACTAAATTAAAACAATTATTCATCGTATCTGATATAATTCTAACTGCTGAAGAACTTTCAAAATACGAATATTGTGGTGTTAGAGTTCAAAGGTTTGAAGGTGGAAGATGTGAAAGATGTTGGAATTACTTTAATGAAATTGATTTGACTGATAATTTATGTCCTAGATGTCATGAAATCGTAAATGAAGAAAACTAGTTCAATTGAACTAGTTTTTTGTATGAAATATATTAACTATTTTTATTTTTAATAAATTCTCTGAGCATTTTGGTGAGTGCTCTTTTTTCTATTCGTGACACATAACTTCTTGATATTCCAAGTTCTTTGGCAATTTCTTTTTGGGTTATTTCGTCATTACCATTTAAACCATATCGTTTAACGATTATTTCTTTTTCTCTATCAGTTAAAACTTGAAAGTATTTTTTTAATAATTTTATATTATTTTGCATATGTAAATCTAAGGCAAAATCGGGTTTATCTGTTTTTAAAATTTCTAAAAAAGTAATAGCATTTCCTTCTTTGTCAAAGCCAATTGGCTCATCAATACTTATATTTTTACTATTTTTCTTATCCGATCTAAAAAACATTAATATTTCATTTTCAATACATCTAGCGCAATATGTCGTTAATCTTGTTTTATGTTTAAAAGAATAACTATCTATACCTTTAATTAGTCCAATTGTTCCTATACTGATTAAATCGTCGGCCATTTCTGAACTATGGTCATATTTTTTTACAATATGAGCAACTAATCTTAAATTGTGTTCTATTAGTTTATTTCTAGCTTCTGTATCACCCATATTGGCAAGTTTAATGTATTTTTCTTCATCTTCTTTAGATAATGGATCAGGAAATACATTATTAGAATAAGAAGCTGTAAAAAGATAAAAGTCTTTAAATAATTTTTTTAATAATTCAAACAATTAAATCACACCTCTAGTAAAAATATATGTAAATGTAAAATTAAAATGAACAAATAAAAAAATTAAGGACAAACCTTAATTTATAAATGACTAATTATATTCATAAGAAAGCCAACTCCCATTGATGCAGTTACAAAGCATAGAACTGCACAGTCTAAAAATGTTCTAGTGAGACTACCGTTTGAAAAAGCAATTCCTTGTTTAGTTGCTTTAACTAATGATTTTCCTTTGCTTTGACTTGGAGATTCAGTTGTTTCGACGTTAGATTGTGCTGGTTCATCATATAATCTATGAAGTTCAGCTTGTATTGCTTTTAACTCGGCTAAATCAACACTATCAATTTCTCTAG
>CALVIJ010000101.1 GCA_944329505.1 uncultured Bacilli bacterium
AATTTCTGAAATAGATTTTCCCTCCATAGAAGAACCAGCTTTAAACATTTCCATACCATACTCTCTGAAATTAACACCAGCAATCTTAGAAAGTTCTTCTAAAGCTTCTTTATCAACTTCAGTAGTAGTTGGTGAAGTAAGTAATAATGTATCAGAAATAATTCCAGACATCATTAATCCCGCATACTTCTTAGGAATTTTAATGTTATGTTCTTTAAACATCAAATACAAAATTGTTTCAGTACATCCAAGTGGCATATTTCTAAAGTTAATTGGCATATTAGTACCGATATTTCCTATCTTGTGATGATCGACAATTTCGATAATTTCAGCTTCATCAAGACCAATAACACTTTGTTCTTTTTCGTTATGGTCAACTAAAATAACTTGTTTAGGATGACGACTATAAGCCATACTAACTCTAAATACACCTAAACATTTTCCATCATTATCGACAACTGGATAATTACTATATTTTTTCCTATTAGCTAAATCTAAAACTTCACCTAAAGCATCATTTTCATTAACAAACACAATATCTTTAGTCTTCATCTTAGTTTTAATATAGTTACTTAAAACCACTAAATTAGCTGTTGTTAAACCATCGTATTTTGTACTAATAACATCCACATGATTTTTCTTCGCAATCTCTAAGTGCTCTTTCTTCATCTTAACACCGTTAGTTAAAATAATAATAGAAGCTCCATTTTCAACCGCATATTCAATAATACTGTGACGATCACCAGTAATTAGAACACTTTCTTTATCGATTTTAATAGTTTCTTTAAATGTTGTACTTCTATAACTTGGTGAAATAATATTTCCTTGGATTTCCTTATCAAATCTTAAAATTTCTTTACCGTTTAATGCCTCTAATAAATTATCATAAGAAGTATCTATTTTTCTTAAATCATTATTGATTAAGTTGCTTGCGACATCTTTCATTGAAACGGCACCTTTATATTTGCCCTCATCATCGACAACTGGAATAGTACCAATACTTGTATTATTCATGTGTTGGTAACCTTTAAATATAGAATCGTTTTCATTTAAAAAACAATCTTTAGTATAATCGACATCTTTAATCTGTAATCTTACATCATTTAAAAACTTAGGAGTATCAAATTTAAAATAATCTAAAGCAAATTTTGTTTCGTTATTAATATCTCCTAAAACTCTTGGTTCAGTGTCTAAACCTAATTGATTTTTTAAGTAAGACAAAACAATTGCTGATGTAACACTATCTGTATCTGGTTTTTGATGTCCAAAAATTAATACTTTACTCAAGTAAATCTCCTCCTTCATAAGCACAATTATAACATTTTTTTCTTTGTTTTTAAAGTATAATTGCCATTATTTAGCACATACTAAAACCTAGAAAGAAGGGAAAAAATGAAATTAGCTGGAATCGTAAGACGCATCGACGAGCTAGGAAGAATCGTCGTACCCAAAGAAATTAGAAAGACACTTCACATTAAAAATGGTGAGAATCTAGAAATATTTATCGATGGCGAAAACATCATCTTAAAAAAATACTCCGAACTAGGAAATATGAAAGAACTAAGTGATACTATTACCGAAACATTATATCAATCTTTAAAATCCAACGTTTTAATAACTGATACAGATAAATTTATAAGTATAGCTGGTCCCTTAAAAAATAAATATCTCGGTCTAGAAATTAGTGAAAAAATATTAAAGTATATAAATGATAGAAAAATAGTTACCATAAATAATAAAGAACTAAATATGACAAAAGATAAAAGTGAAAAAGGAAATATAATTATAAGTCCTATTATTTCAAACGGTGATGCCATAGGCAGTGTTATTGTAATAAGTGATAAAGAAATAACCGACAATAATAAAAATTCCATAAATCTTCTTACAACTATTTTAGCCAAGCATATTGAATCATAAAAAAAAACATGCTATAATGTAACCAATAAATGCGCTGAAAGAAAGAAAAGTAGGTAACTTTATAGAGAGTTTATGGTTGGTGGAAATAAACAAGGTGACTACTCCGAATGGTTCTGAAGCAGTCTAGTCGATATGTAGGCTAGAACGGTTCACATCCGTTACATGTTAGAGGTAAGCTAAGCTTATAAATTAAGGTGGTACCACGTTAAACACGTCCTTATTCTAGGGATGTGTTTTTTAATTTTAAGGAGGTAAAAATATGCGTAAATTCGAAAAAATATCTTTAAAACAGTTTATAAAAGATACAGGGTTAACTGAAAAAGAATATAATGAAATAACCCTGCCACATCGCGCAACCCCGCAAAGTGCAGGTTATGATTTCCACATTTTAGAAGAACTGACTTTAAAACCAGGTGAAATAAAGAAAGTCCCAACGGCTATTAAAGCAAGTATGAATTCTGATGAAGTATTAATGATTTATATAAGAAGTAGCTTAGGCTTTAAATATAATATGCGAATGTGCAATCAAGCTGGAATTATCGATAGTGATTACTATAACAATGAAGATAATGAGGGACATATCTTTATTGCTATTCAAAACGAGGGACAAGAAACAATTAATTTAAAAGCAAATGATAGATTTGCTCAAGGTATATTCATAAAATATTTAACCACTGATGACGAAGAAGAAATAACATCTACTCGTACAGGTGGCATAGGAAGTACAAATTAAAGGAGGAATAAATTATGAAACCAAAATTTTATATAACAACATCTATTTTTTACGCATCATCTAAACCCCATATCGGAAATACTTATGAGGGAATTTTAACAGATGCAATCGCAAGATACAAAAGGATTATGTGCTATGATGTAATCTTCACAACTGGTACTGATGAGCACGGAGAAAAAGTTCAAAACAAAGCTAAAGAAGCCGGCAAAAGTGAACAAGAATATGTTGATGATATCTCATTAGAAGTAAGAAGAATTGATGACATAATGAATATCAGTTATGACAAATTTGTCAGAACCACTAACCCACATCATAAAGAAATAGTTGCCAAAATATTCCAAAAACTATATGACAATGGTGACATTTATAAAGGAAAATATGAGGGATTATATTGTACCCCTTGTGAATCATTCTTCACTGAAAAAGAATTAATTGATGGTAAATGTCCAGATTGCGGAAGAGAAGTTCATAAAACAAGTGAAGAAGCTTATTTCTTAAAACTAAGTAAATATAATAAATGGCTAGAAGAATACATTGAAACACATCCTGATTTCATTAGACCAGAAAGTAGAAAAAATGAAATAGTAAATAATTTTATAAAACCAGGTGTTCAAGACTTATGTATCTCAAGAACCTCATTTGACTGGGGAGTTAAAGTACCATTCGATGACAAACACGTAATCTACGTCTGGTTGGATGCCTTAACAAACTATATAACATTCCTAGGTTATGACCCAGATGGTAGTACCGAAGAATTTGAAAAATATTGGCCTGCCGATGTTCACATCATTGGTAAAGATATATTGAGATTTCACATAATTTATTGGCCAGTAATATTAAAAGCTTTAGATTTACCAATGCCAAAATGTATCTTCGGACACCCTTGGATTTTATCATCTGATAGTGATAAAATGAGTAAATCAAAAGGTAACGTTTTGTATGCCGATGATTTAGCTA
>CALVIJ010000102.1 GCA_944329505.1 uncultured Bacilli bacterium
AACATAATCGTGATTATAATGCAGCAGTTAATATAATGTTTAAAGGTTTAGAAAAATATATGAAAGGAATAGAACAAGGTATCTAATCATAAATTTTGACAAAGTAAAATAAAAATTAGGGTAGCGACTATCCGATACTGGTCTATGGAGGAATCTTAGATTCCAATGAAGTAGAAAAAAGCTTACCGTGAGGTAAGCTAAGTCAAAATTTATTTTGACCTATGTTCATATGAAGGAGGGAAATATGGAACTACAAGTAGAACAAACAGAAAAAAAGTCAAAAGAATCAAAGGTAAATAAAATATTAAAAACTACATTACCTTATATAGTTATTGTAATTGTAGTAGCTTTAATTAGAAGTTTTATTATTACCCCAGTTCAAGTTGAAGGAATGTCGATGTATTCCACTTTAGATGATAAAGATGTTCTTTTATTAAAAAAGTATGACAAAGATTACAAAAGATTTGATATCGTTGTTTTTAATTATAATAGTACCAAATTAATAAAAAGAGTAGTCGGTCTTCCTGGTGAGACAGTTGAATATAAAGATAACAAATTATACATAGATGATAAATATATTAAAGAAGACTTTTTGAAAAATAATCAAGAAACTTCAGATTTTGATTTGACTTACATTGGATATGATAAAATACCTAATGGATATTACTTTGTCATGGGAGATAATAGAACCAATTCTACTGATAGCCGTATTATCGGTTTAGTTCCTAGTGAAGATATTGAAGGTACAACTAATTTTGCCATTTTCCCTCTAGATAAATTCGGTAAATTTAATAAATAATTTGTATATTAACTTTGTTTCTAAGATATTAGAAATAAAGTTTTTTTTATACAATGTAATTTTTTTAATTATTTAGTAACTAAAAAATATTTCTTCAAACCAATTTACAAGAACTTTTGTCTGTGATATAGTGAATGCATAAAGTTTAACCGTCAATATAGTAACAATATAAGGAAAGTAGGGATATAATGCCACAGTTTTATTTGGTTCTCTTGATTTTTGTTTTTGTCTATTATTTTTTGTTAACCATTTTAAAAAAACAGTTTTACCTATATTACAATGATAAATTAAATAAATTAAATTTAAAAATAAATAATGATGACAAAAAGCGTATAAGAAAAGTTTACAATTTAAACATTATATATATAATTATCTTTATTAGCTGTATGTACTTATATAACCTTACACCTTATAGTAAACTTATCTTTAATATTAATAGTTTTAAATTGATTGGTTTTAGTATTTTAACTTTTTTACTTGGTTTATTATGTGCTAATGGTAAAAAATTAATAGTATACTATTTAGAAAATTTTTATTTGTTGATTAAAAGTATCATATTAACAACATCTACAGTTTTGCTATTTAAGGCAGTTGAATATTATATTAATCCTATAGTTATCTTATTTGCTGCACTAAATATTATCTGTATTATTGAATATGTGATAACCCTCCAAAAGAAAAAAGACCAAATCTCCCAAAACAATAGCACCTTACATTTTGTATGGTTATCATTAATCAGTTTTATTACAAGTTTTATACTTATATATTACATTTGGAATTTTTAAAAGGAGAGCTTATATATGAAAAAGAAAAAAAACAAATTAAAAAAAGCAAAAAATAAAAAACAAAATAAATATAAATTAAAGAAATTTTTAAAAGATTATGCGGTTATTATTCCAATTTTTGCTTCTGCACTAGCATTTCTTTTAAATGCCGGTATTAAATATTATCAAAAATCTATCTCTACAGAATTTCAAATGCAATATTTAACAGTTAATATAAATAGTGATAACTGGGTAAAAAACATACATGATGAACAACATGTATCTAGTTATTTAGATGTTTTAAAAGTTCCAACCCTTAATAATGAAATAAATAAATTGTTATATGAATATCCCAAAAAAGTAAAAGGATATTATGTTACTTATTTAATCATTACACAAACTGAAGACGTAGAAGCTTTAGATGTCACAATAAATTTTAAACAGTATGGGAAAGCCAAATCGCTAAAAGAAAAAAATCTAAGTGACTTAGAAATCGATAAAAATACTTCTAATGACATTAGTGAAAAAATTGACTATCCATTTAACAAGAATGAAACATTAAAAATTCCGATATCCATTTGTAAAACTTATGATGAATATCACGTATATCCTAGTGATTGTTATTATCTTCAGTTTGAACCTATCTCTATTGAATATAAAAATAAGTATTTATTCTCTAAAAGGAATATTCCAATCAGAGAATATCTAGAGCACAACGTTATCATTGATGGAGAAATGATTACAGGTAAAGGTGGAGTAGTCGATATCGAAGATGAAAAAGCATGGTATCTAAAATAGTAATTCGAGATAAAATTTGAAAATTGATATAGCTACTTTGTTTACTGGGGAAAGTTCAAACATGAAACACGACAAGCATTAAGAAAACTCTCTGAAAATATGATATAATATGTAAATAAAAGGGAAGTGATTCTAATGAATGAAAAATTAAATATAAATTATTATCCGGGCCACATGGCAAAAACTAAAAGATTAATTAAAGAAAATTTAAAATACATTGATATCATATATGAAGTCGTTGATAGTCGTATGCCAAAGTCTTCTAAAATAATTGACATCGATGAGTATACTAAAGATAAACCGAGACTAATGATTATGACTAAAGCCGATTTATGTGATAAAGAAGAAACTGATAAATGGATTAAACATTATGAAAATGAAGGTTATATAGTCGTACTCATTAATTTAGAAAATAATAGTAACTTAAAACCTATTTTAAATGCCACAGAAAAATTATTAAAAGACAAATGGGAGAAAAGAGAAGCCCAAGGTCTAATAAAAAGAAAAGCTAGAGTATTAGTAGTCGGTGTTCCTAATGTTGGTAAATCGACTTTGATAAATCGCTTGGCTGGGAAAAAAGTAGCTAGTATAGGTAACAAACCTGGTGTTACTAAAAACCTAAACTGGATAAGAGTAAACGATAAAATAGAATTACTAGATTCCCCAGGAATATTATGGCCAAAATTAGATCAAGATAAAGCCTTAAACCTCGCCGCTTTAACTGCCATTAAAGAAGAAAACTTACCTGTGTTTGATGTTGCTTGTTATATTTTACTAACTTTAGAAAAGTACTATCCTAATATATTAAAAGAAAGATATAATTTAGATGAGTTAGACGAAGATATTGTCTTAAGTATTGAAGAAATTGGTAAAAAAAGAGGTTGTCTAATCAAAGGTGGCGGTATTGATTATGATAAAGTAGTTTCCCTAATTATCAGTGATGTTAAAAATGGTTATATAAAAGGAGTAACCTTTGACAGATATTAATTCACTCGCTCTCGCTTACTTAGGAGACGCTACTTACGAACTTTATATTAGAAAATATCTAACTCAAAAAGGAAATTATAAAGTTAAAGACCTGCAAGCCTTAGCCGTAAACTATGTCTCAGCTAAAGCCCAAAGTAATTTTTTAGATAAAATGATTATAGATAACTTTTTAACCGAAGAAGAATTAGACATCGTTAAAAGAGCTAGAAATCATAAAGTTTTATCACATCCTAAAAACACTAGTATAATTGTCTAT
>CALVIJ010000103.1 GCA_944329505.1 uncultured Bacilli bacterium
TTTAGTGAAGAAGGAACAACCGAAAAGACAGTAACAGTAACATATCCAAAAGGATGTGGGTCTACATTAACATGTACCTATCAGAAAGATGAAGGAGAAGTAGTAGAAGTAACTGCTGAGACTGTAGAAGTACCATTTACTAAGGACGGAAATATAGTAGGAACAGTAAGTGATGGAACAAACACAGTAAGTAGTACATATACAGTTCAATTAGAAAGAACGATAAGTATAGGTACAGTTAAAGGTGGAAGTATAACCGTAGATAAAGAGAGTGCTTTACTTAGTGAAAGTGTTAATATAACTACAAGTCCTAACGCTAGTTTTACATATCAAGGAGCGACATTAGTATGTGAAGATGGAAGTACAAAGACAATAACTGGAACGACTTTTAACATGAGTGAGTGTAACAGTGATCTTACTGTTTATCCTACTTGGAAGAGAAATGATAGAACAATAATGTGGGTAGGTCAGGTGGCAGCTAATCCAACCTTCAGTCAAGCATTAGTAGACGTTGGTGGTACTTTTACAAACTATGGAAATAGTGCTGATAGTAGTGGATATCGTTATTATTTAGTCTTATCAAATAAAACTGGAACAATTTCGAGATTGCAAGTTGCTACAACATCGACAATTGATGTAACAGACTATAGGGTTTTATGGATGAATGCATGGTGTACAGATAACACGAGAACAACTATGATATTGGGAATTGCAACAAATAGATCCACATGGGTACATGGGGTCGCTTCAAAGGTGACCAAATATCCTATGAATAGTTATGATAGTAGAAGTGACATACAATTGAATATTGAAAGTTATAGTGGAAATTATTATATAGCTATTCAAAGATTATACACCGCCAGTAGCACGTATAATTCTTGTAATGTTGATGTTGTCGGTTTAACAGGAACCACATACTCATACACCAACAGAGGAATATAAAAGGTTAAACACTTTACAAAATATACTATTTAACAAAAACTAGACATTTTTTGACAAAATATTGCAAAAGTATGGTAAAATTATACTAGGGTGATATGCATGGATAACATTGTCGTAATAATTGCTGCCGCACTAGGAACAACCTTAGTTATTGTGCTTATTATATTAGCAGTGTTAAAAAGACGTAAAAAGAAAAAATATGAAAAGATTATTGAAGACTTAGATTATCAAAAAAATAGACTTGACACTTCACCAGTTGGACCTGAACTTGCCAAAGTTGAAAGTTATGTAGGTAATGAAAAGTTAGAAGTACTTTACAAAAACTGGAAAGAAAGATTGAATGACATAAAAGAGATAAAAATTCCTAAAATTACAGATATGTTAATTGAAGCTGAATACTCTTTATCTCAAACAGATTATAAAAGTACCATGTATAAAATTGCCAAACTAGAAATGGAAATATACAAAGTTAGAGCCACTTCAGCTTTTTTACTAAATGAAATTAAAGATATAACTAATAGTGAAGAGAGAAATCGAGCAAGCATTACCAAATTAAAAGCTCGATACCGCGAACTTTTTGAAAAATTTGAGGAAACGCAAAATGAATTTGGGGAATTTGCTGGAGTTGTTTCCATGCAATTTGAAAACATTACTAGAAGATTTGAAGATTTTGAAACTCTAATGGAAAATAACGAATATACTGAAGTTCCAAATATTTTAAAAGCTATAGATGAACTTTTGAAACACATGGAAGTAGTAATAGAAGAACTTCCATCAATCGTTTTAATTGCTGAAGGAATTTTGCCTAAAAAAATGGAAGAAATAAATTCCATATATCAAAAAATGGTTGCTGCAGGTTATCCATTAGATTACTTGAATGTCGAGTATAACATTGAAGAAGCTAAAAAGAAAATTTCTGATATTTTAGACAGAGCCAAAGTATTGAATCTAGAAGATAGTCTTTTTGATTTAAAAGTCTTAACTGAATATTTTGAAAATTTATTCACTGACTTTGAAAAAGAAAAAATCATCAAGTCTGATTATGATGATGCTAATAAAACATTACAGACAAAATTAAAGAAAATAAACAGATTAGTTAAAGATATCTTTGAACAAATGGATGATTTAAAACAAATGTATAGTCTATCAGAAGTAGACATTAAAGATTTATACGAAGTTAAAGATGAATTAGACAAGTTAAATGAAGATTATAATACTTTAATAAGTCATACTAGTAATCATAGTTTTGCCTATTCAAAATTAACTGAAGAAATAGAAAACTTAGTTATTAGGTTATCTAATTTAGAAAACAAATTAGATAGTACGTTAAATGTCATCGGCAATATGCACGACGATGAAATGCGTGCTCGTCAACAATTAGCTGAAGTTGAAGATTTACTTAAAAATTCTCAAAAACAAATTAGATCATTTAATTTACCAGTTATTCCAAATCGTTATTATGTAGAATTAAAAGAAGCTAAAGAAGCGATGAGAGAAATTGTCAAAGAGTTAGATAAAAAACCAATTACAATAGAAACATTAAACACCAGAGTAGATACAGCCCGTGATTTAGCCTTAAAACTTTATGGAAAAACAAAAGAAATGATGAAAACTGCAATGTTTGCAGAAATGGCTATTGTTTATGGTAATAGATATCGTTCATCAGAAAAAGATTTAGATCGTAACTTAACTTATTCTGAAATGTTATTTGGCAAAGGAGAATATAAAAAATCCTTAGAATTGACTATTAATTCTTTAAATAAGATTGAACCTGGAATATATGATAAACTTTTAAAATTATATGGTGGAAAAGAAAGAATGAGTGAATAAAAAGAAAGTTTATATAAACTTCCTTTTTTCATTGAAAAATTTAAAAATAATAGTATAATTACAAGAGTGTGAGGTGTTTGTATGAAACAGTTAATTATGATTAAATATGGAGAGTTAACCACGAAAAAAGCTAATCGTAAAATTTTCATAAATATTTTAACCCAAAACATTGAAAAAGTCTTAAAGGACGAAGATGTGGAAATAACTAAAGATAAAGTCAGAATGTTTATTAAATGTCATGATGCCAAAAAAATTGCCATCAAATTACAAAAAGTATTTGGTATCTTTAGTATAGTAATTGCCTATAAAGTGAATAATAATATCGAAGATGTTTTAAATAAATCTTTAGAAATTATGGATAAAAGCAAACATACATTTAAAGTAGTAACTAAACGTGCCGACAAAAACTATCAGATTCATTCGATGGAATATAGTAAAAAGTTAGGTGGATTAATTTTAAAAAATTCAAATTTTAAAGTCGATGTTCACAATCCCGAAATAACATTAACTGTCGAGATTAGAACAGAAGGGACTTTTGTTTATACCGATGAACTCAAAGGTGTCGGAGGATATCCAGTAGGTGTTCAGGGCAAAGGATTACTAATGCTATCTGGTGGAATAGATAGTCCAGTTGCTGGATATTTAACTTTAAAAAGAGGTGTTGATGTAGAATGCTTATATTTTGAATCACCACCACATACTAGTATAGAAGCCAAAAACAAAGTTATTAAACTCGCCAGCATAATTAACGAATATTCAGGAAAAGTAAAAGTACATGTTGTTCCATTTACAGAAATTCAAGAAGCTATTTTTAAAAATTGCCCTGACAT
>CALVIJ010000104.1 GCA_944329505.1 uncultured Bacilli bacterium
GAAGAAGTAGTAGATGTAACTACCGAGACTGTAGAAGTACCATTTACTGAGGATGGAAATATAGCAGGAACAGTAAGCGATGGAATAAGTACTGTAAGTAGTTCATATACAGTACAATTAGAAAGAACGATAAGTATAGGTACAGTAAAAGGTGGAAGTATAACATTAAATAAAGAAAGTGCTTTATTAACAGAAGATGTAAACATAACATCGACAGCTACTACAGATTTTGCATATAAAGGAGCGACATTAGTATGTGAAGATGGAAGTACAAAGACAATAACTGGAAAGACCTTTAACATGAGTGAATGTAATAGTAATCTTATGATTTATCCTACTTGGAAGAGGAATGATAGAACAATAATGCAGATTGATAAAGTATCGGCTAACCCAACCTTCAGCCAAGTATTGGTAGATGCTGGTGGTACTGGTACATATTATAATAGTATAACGTCTAGTGGACATCGTTATTATCTTAGTTTTAGTAATCCACAAGGGTCATGGTCAAGAGTTCAAATGTCAACGACTACCACAATAGATATTACAGACTATAGTACAGTCTATATGTGGACATGGTGTTATATAGACGGAAAATCATATATGGAAATAGGACTTTCAAAAAACAGAAATATTTGGATGCATGAAGATAATACAAACCCAGAATCCGTAGCTTATCCTATAACAACTGACGCGAATAACTTAGATAGAGTAAATTGTAACATACAAAATTATACAGGAAATTGGTATATAAGCATTCAAAGGTTGTATACGAATAGTTATAATTCTTATTATTGCAATATAAATAATGTTGGACTTACAGGCCAAACTTATTCATACACTAATAGAGGAATATAAATAGATTATAAAAATAATTTATCCTTAAATAAGGAACTGTAACGAAATAAAGTGATTTCATTACAGTCCTTTTTAATATATTATAAAATATATTTTTTAAACCAATTGTAGATAAACATTTATAATTTGATATATTAAATTTGAAAATTCTATTTTTTTGAAAATTAAAAGGAAATTATTACAAAAATCTTGTATAATTATTGTAGAACAAAAAAAAGGAGCAGTTCCCCCTGAAGGACTGCTCCAAATAAAAGAATAAAAAGGGGCTGGCTAGTTTACACTAGCGCCAATTCAACTAAAATTGAATTGGTGCTATATATAATATCAGAAAATAAAAATATGTCAAGAGCTTTTTTAAAAAAATAATTCATGGAGGTAAAGTATGCAGTTAGAAAATATTAAAGGAATTGGACCTACTACTATAAAATATTTAAATGAGCTTGGAATATATGAAGTACAAGATTTAATTACTTATTATCCTTTTAGGTATGAAATTATTGAAAATAGTGATATTCATAAGTTAAATGATGGTGACAAAATTGTCATTGGAGGTATTGTTGAAAATCTTCCAAATATTATTCACTTTAATCGTAAATTGAATAAAATGAGTTTTCATTTAAATACTGGAACATTTATAACAAATGTTACTATTTTTAATAGAGCTTTTTTAAAGTCAAAATTAAATATTGGTAGTGTTGTTACAGTAATAGGGAAATATGATCAAAAGCATAATAGTATTACTGCTAGTGATATTAAATTTGGACTTATTGAAAATACTTTGATTGAACCTATATATCACTCTTCATTTAAAATTAGTAGTTCTAAAATTTCTAAAATAATAAAATTAGTTTTCAATAAAATAAAACCTTTAGATTATATTCCAGATTTACTTGTAAAAAAATATCATTTTATTGATAAGGAAAAAGCTGTGCAGATAGCTCATAATCCTCAAAATAAAAATGAGTTAGAAAAGGCTTTATATAGATTAAAATACGAAGAGTTATTTATGTATATGATGAAAATTAACTATTTAAAGAAATCAAAGAAGAAAAAAGATGGTCTTTCTAGAAATGTATCTTATGAAAATGTGTTAGAAATAATAAATCAGTTACCATTTCAATTAACTAAGGATCAAATTAAGTCGGTCAAAAATATATATGATGATTTAATTAGTGAAAATAGAATGAATAGATTACTGCAGGGTGATGTTGGAAGTGGTAAAACTATTGTTTCATTTTTGGCTTTATATATTAATTATTTAGGTGGTTATCAAGGAGCCTTAATGGCTCCAACGGAAATATTAGCTTCTCAGCACTTTATAAATTTTCAAAAATTATTTCCTGATTTAAATATCGTTTTATTAACGGGTAAATTAAAAGCTAAAGAAAAAAAAGAGGCTAAAAAATTAATCAAGAGTGGTAAAGCGAATGTAATTATTGGAACACATGCTTTAATAAGTGAAGATGTTACTTATAATAATTTAGGATTAGTCATTACTGATGAACAACATCGTTTTGGAGTTGCTCAAAGAGGAAATTTAAAAAATAAAGGAATTACTCCAGATATTTTATATATGAGTGCGACTCCAATTCCAAGGACATATGCTTTAACTTTATATGGTGATATGGATATTTCTAGTATTAGAACGATGCCAAGTGGAAGAAAACCTGTCAAAACGTATGTGAAAACAAATAAAGAAATAAAAGATGTCTTATATATGATGTTAGATCAGATAAAAGCTCATCATCAAATCTATGTAATTGCTCCGTTAATTGAGGAGAGTGACAAAATAGATTTAGAAGATGTTTACAAACTAGAAGAGAAGATGAAAAGAGCTTTTGGCAAAGTGTGTAATGTAGGAATTATGCATGGTAAAATGAATGCTAAAGAAAAAGAAGAAGTTATGAACAATTTTAAAGAAAATAAAATTCAAATTTTAATCAGCACGACGGTTGTCGAAGTTGGAGTTGATGTTGCTAATGCTACTATGATTGTGATATTTGATAGTTATCGTTTTGGTCTTTCAGCTCTTCACCAATTAAGAGGTAGAGTGGGTAGAAATGATTTGGATAGTTACTGCATATTAATAAGTGATAGAGAAACTAAAAGATTAGAAGTTTTAACTAAAACAAATGATGGTTTTAAAGTCAGTGAAGAAGATTTCAAGTTAAGAGGTGGGGGAGACATTTTTGGGATAAGACAAAGTGGTGATATGAACTTTAAACTTGCCGATATAAAAAATGATTATGATTTATTATTGAAAACTAAAGAAGACAGTGAAAATTTTATAAAAAGTGAAGAATATAATGATAAAAAATATGATTATATAAAGAAAATTGTTATACAATCAGCAAACCTAGATTAAATGTGTCAAGTATACAAAAACAGCGAAAATTTCATTGACTTTTAACCATAAATAAACTATACTTTTTAATGCATAGAATACTATTTCTATGCGGCTACTACTTACGGATAGATGTGAGTAGTTAACCAACCCCCTGAAGGAGCCGCGAGGCTCCACTTTTTGTTGATATCAAAGGGTTTGTGACCTTTAAAATATAATTTAGGTACCCAACTAGGTACCCAGAGACTTGAAAAAGTCTTTTTTTGTTTATAAACAACTATTTTAAGTGATTCATCATATTAACAATATCATCCATTTTATTTTTAAATAGGTGAGAATAAGTATTTAATGTTTCATCAATTTT
>CALVIJ010000105.1 GCA_944329505.1 uncultured Bacilli bacterium
CAATTCATCAGTTAATGTTTTATAATCTTTTCCTTTTGGTTTATATAAATAGAAGGCAAGTGAACCTGGTATTGTATTAGGCTCATTAACATATATATCACCAGTTTCCCTATTAACTAAATAATCTATACGGCAAACACCTTTTAAATTTAATACTCTAAATACTTGTTTTGAAATTTCATAAATTTTATCAGTCATTTCATCTGATATATTAGCAGGAACTTCAAATTCACTATTAGACATAGCATTTGGATTTTTAGCCGTGCCCTTCATTCCCTTTCCTTTACTACCACCTAAATATTTATCTTCAAAAGTCAAAAGTTCGTGTTTCACTTTCATTTCAGCTACTAAACTTGCTTCTGAATATTCATAGTTACCACAAACAGCACAGTTTAATTCAAGTAAATTAGGTATCATTTCTTCGATAACTATTTTTTTATCATATTCTAAAGCTTCTTCAATTGATTTTATTAATTCACTTTGATTATGAGCTACTCCAATACCAATAGTACTACCAAGATTAGCTGGTTTAACGATAACGGGATAACCTAATGTTTCCACGTTTTCTATTATTTTATCTTTATTCATACTATATTCATAGTCATAAAACCATTCATATTTCGGAATCTTTATATTATTCGCTTCTAAAACTTGTTTTAATACAACTTTATCTTGACCTAAAGCTGCCCCTAATACTGAAGGCCAGACAACAGGAAGTCCTAAAGTTTCTAAATAACCTGCCAAAGATCCATCTTCGACTCCTTTACCATGAACTATTGGGAAAGCAACATCAATAGTATTAACATCTCTTCCAAAGAATCCTTTTACTTTTTGTAACACAATATCATTACCTTTTCTACAAAAAGTTATTTCTTTGACAAATTTTTTCATGTTATCAAAGAACTTATAAGTATCCATATCTCTTAAAGCCGCACCTGTATAAAAATGACGGTCTTTACTTATATAGATAGGTACTATTTCATATTTTTCTTCATCAATGTTTTCCATTGCTTGCAAAGCAGAGATTATACTTACTTCATGTTCAACTGAATCTCCACCAAAAATAACTCCAACTTTAATCATTATTAATCACTCCTTTTATTTTTCATTAAATATATCTGGCAAGTCATTTTCTAATAAGACATATGTTTCATTTTCTTTTAATGTTTGAATTAATGGGAAAGCCTTTAATACATCATTAATTACATGTATTTTACTTTCATCGTATCCCTTTTCTTTTAAACCTTCTAATATTGGTTTAGTTTTTTCAGCTCCCACTAATATTACTTCATCACTACTATCAGCAATCTGTTTACCAAATTCTTTATTTTTTTCATATTCTGCATCCCCTAGTTCAATCATTCCTGGAGTTACAACAATATGCTTTCCTGGCATTAGTTTTAAAACATCTAAAGCCATTTTAGCTCCCGTAGGATTTGAATTATAAGCATCGTCGATAATGGTTATATCGCCATTTCTTTTTAATTCTAAACGGTGCTCAACAGCTTTTACTTTAGATACTCCAGCTTGTAATTGTTCAATAGTCATACCAAACTCTCTTCCTAAAGCAATACCAGCTAAAATATTATACACATTCGCACAACCTAATAATTTAGTTTCAAATGGATAAGATTTATCATCACCTTTGAAAAAGCAATCAAACTTTGTACCACTTGGACTTAGGGTAATGTTTTTAGCTCTAACATCGACATCCTCACTATCAATACCTATCCATTTTATTTTACAATTATTTTTTATTTTATAACTTCTTTGCCATTCATCATCGCCGTTTAAGATACCAATTCCATCTTCTGGCAATGATTCAATTAACTCAAATTTTGTTTTTTGAATGTTTTCCCTAGAACCAAAGGTTGCTAGATGAGCCACACCGATTTTAGTAATAATACCATATTTAGGGTGAACTAGATCACATAATTCTTTTATATCTCCACCCTGACAAGCTCCCATTTCAGCAATAAATACATCGGTAAATTTATCTAGATAATTATTTATCGTAATCATTAAACCAAATGGAGTATTAAAATTTTTAGGTGTTGGCAAAGCATTATACTTAATATTTAAAATATCATTTAAAATATTTTTACTACTTGTTTTACCATAACTTCCAGTAATACCAATTACTTTTAATGATTTCATACTTTTTATTTTATCGATAGCCTTTCTTTTAAAATAATATCCAACAAAACTTTCAACTGGAGTATTTATTAGTAAAGCTATTAAAATATATAGACAATTTAAATATGCTATTAAACCTAAGATTAAGTAACAGTAAACTAAGTTAGTTTCATTTACAAATAAACTCATTATAACTATTGGAAGTACATGAATTAATATATTCGTAAAAGTTAATCTTTTTACTCTAGATGTGTATTTTAAAGGTAATTTGTTTTGTGCTTTTTTTCTTTCTAAAATTAAATTTACAGTCAAAGCTAAATATAAAAAGTTAAAACATAATATTAATAAAGGTATATTTTCAAAGAATATAAATATTATTAGTAAAATAAATAATATACTATAATCCTTAAAACATTTAGCCGGATTTTTACTAAGCCATTTCAGATATGTTTTTTTTCGGTTATATTTATTTTGCTGAAGCATATGCATAGAATCTGTGCTTTTTAAACAGACATATATAAAATAAATTATTACAGAAAATAAGAATTCTTTAGTCATATTACTTCTCCTTTATAAAATTTCTAATAATTTGATTAGTTTGACCAATTCTTTCTAAATAAGCATAATGCGTACATCCCTCATATGGAATAACAGCGGAATCTTCAATTAATGTCTCTAATTCATAAGCATCAGCTATTGGAACTGCCCCATCATTAGTACCCCATATAATAATCGTTGGACAAGTTATTTTTTTAACATTTTCAGTTATATCTGTATTAACATGTCTTACCAATATATCTCTCATCATAGGACTAGCATTTCTATAGTCAGTTGATCCCATATGCTTTTTCATAGTTTCAGCTATATTTTTTAACCCAGGTAATGTTTTTAATTTTTTTAAAGTACGAACTTTTAAACTATTTGGATTTTTCTTCACCTTAAATGGACTACCAAATAAAATAAGCTTTTTTACTTTATAAATACTAGCATATAGTAAGCTTATCTTTCCACCAAATGAATGACCTATTAAAATTGGATTTTCGATATTTAAACTTTTAAGTAATTCATGAATCATTTCTACAAAGTCATTTAACTCCCATATTTCTTTTGGCTCTTCACTTTTACCATGACCAGGAAAATCGACAATTATAACATCATTATCGATTAAACTGTCCCCTACTGGTTTCATCATTTCAATATTTTGACCCCAACCATGTAATAAAATAACTGATTGTGCTTCAGGGTTACCATATCTGATGTAATTTATATTAATATTTTTATATTTAAACATTTCACTCACCTTCTTTTTATTATAACATACTACCTCTAGCTTCGGCAATAAAAAAACGCCCTTTAGATTAAGGACGAGTTTTCCCGCGGTACCACCTTATTTTACTTAAAA
>CALVIJ010000106.1 GCA_944329505.1 uncultured Bacilli bacterium
TGGATTGATGGTAATATCGGTTCAAAAACTAATATGAAATATCCATCATGCATCTTAAAAGGAGAAGGTGCAAGAGGTGACTGTATTTCTATAGCTGTCGCCTCTAAAGATCAAATCCAAGATGCTGGAGCTAAAATGATTCATCTCGCCCCTAATACAACAAGTAAAATAATCAGTAAATCAATAGCCGCAAATGGTGGAGTAAGTAACTATAGAGGAACAGTAAAAATAGCTAAAAATGCAAAAAATTCCAAAAGTATCGTTAAATGTGATACAATAATACTAGATGGAGAGTCAAAAAGTGACACCATTCCTAAAAACATTGTCGAAAATTCCTCATCATACCTAGAACACGAAGCAACAGTATCTAAACTAGATGAAGAAAAACTATTCTATTTAATGAGTAGAGGATTAGACGAAGAAAGAGCAAAAGAATTATTAATAATTGGATTCATCGATGAATTTAGAGAAAACTTACCAATGGAATATGCTGTTGAATTAAACGCACTATTAAAGAATTACTTTTAATTGGAGGGGATAAAATGAAAAATAAAAAGAAAGTAGTCTTAATTGTCATATTAATTATAATTGTAGTTGTAGCCGCATTAGCATTCTTGTTTTTACAAAACAATGAATCACACAACAAAGAATTAGAAGATAAAATGGAAACTGCTAGTAGAGATTATTTTGAAAAATACGTAAGTGCGAATGATAGTGTTAATGTTTACAAAGTAACCTTAGAGGATTTAGAAACCGCCAACAAAGAAAATGGTGAAGAATACGATTTAAAAGGTTTAGAAAATTGTGATAAGACAAATACCTTTGCTAATATAACTATAAATTATCAAACAGGAAAAGCGAAAAATGCACAAGTTGAATTAAAATGCTAAAAACTTGTGTTTTTTGTTTACTTTATAATTATTTATAACAAATCACATAATTTGCACATTGCAAAACCACCAAATTGTCTAGAACCACTAATCCAAATAAAAGTTTTTCCTTTTTGAGGACTATTAAAAAAAATAGTATAGTAACGCCTCGAAAGGAGGAAAACATTTGTTGAATCAAATTGTTTTAGTAGGCCGTCTCGCAAACGACCCAGAATTATATGAAACAGAAAATGGTAAAACAGTTGTAAGACTAGTTTTAGCTGTCCCAAGAGCATATAAAAACTCAGAAGGAGAATATGAAACTGATTTTATAAATTGTAAACTATGGCAAGGCGTGGCCAAAAGTACTAGTGAATACTGTAATAAAGGTGATCTCATCGGTATCAAAGGAAGAGTAGAGACATATAATTATGATACTGAAAACGGTAGACGATATATTACTGAAGTAGTTGCTGACAAAGTAACCTTTCTGTCAAGTAAAAAACAAGGAACTTAATCCTTGTTTTTAAAATCCTCATAAAATATGTCATCAGGCTTCATATTAAAAATTTTTGCTATCTTTACTGCCATTTTATATGAAAGTCTACGTTTGCCATTTTCAATTTGCCAGTAAAAAGGTTTACTAATATTCAAATGATCAGCCATATACTCACAAGTAAATTTATTTTTTGCCCTGATTGCCTTTAATTCGTCCATATTCGACCTCCTATGTTTGATAGTATAATTATACATTACACTTACATTATATATTAACTTCAAGTTAAATTCAAGAAAATTATAACACAAAGTTAGAATTAATGTAATGTTTGCTAAATGTTGATATAATCATTGTTAACGAAAGGATAACGATAATTATGGTAGCAGGACAAAGATTAAGAGAAGCTAGAAAGAAAGCAAATTTAACACAAGAGGAACTTGCAAACATTATTGGTGTAAAAGCCGCCGAAGTTTCACAATATGAATCAAACAAAAGAACACCACGTTGGCCAACATTTAATAAATTATTAGATGCACTTCATATAACAGCCGATGAAGTATTAGGTAGAGAAATAACCGTTCATGATGATGACGACTACGAAGTAAGACTTGCTAAAGAAGATTTACAAATATTATCACAAATAAAAGCTAATCCAAAACTTTATAAAGTATTACTTAGTGATCCCGAAAGAAATGTTCAAGTTATTAATAATAATTTAAAACAAGTTTTACCAGAAATAGACGATTAAAATAGTTTACAAAAAACTATTTTTATTTTGCAAAAAATCTAGTACAATATAACTAGGAGGATAGATATGGATATATTAGATATAATTGATAAAAAAGAAAAGAGACAAAAACTATCAAGAGAAGAATTAAAATATGTTATAGATGGATACTTAAATGGTTCTATTAAAGACTACCAAATGTCCGCACTTTTAACTGAAATAGATTTACTCGGTTTAACCGAAGAGGAAACTATAAATTTAACTGACATTATGCTTAATAGTGGAGAAATTTTAGATTTAGGGTTTGATAATATTACCGATAAACATTCAACTGGTGGTGTTGGCGATAAAACAACTATTGTTTTAGCTCCATTAGTAGCTTCATTAGGAGTAAAAGTAGCTAAAATGAGTGGTAGAGGCTTAGGCCATACCGGAGGAACTATCGATAAATTAGAGTCAATAAAAGGGTTTCAAACATCTATGACCTTAAATCAATTTAAAGAACAAGTAAATAAAATAAACATCGCCTTAGTAGGACAAATGGGAAATTTGGTCCCAGCTGATAAAAAAATATACGCTTTAAGAGATGTTACTGGAACAGTTGACTCTATTCCTCTTATTGCTTCAAGCATCATGAGTAAAAAATTAGCTAGCGGAGCTTCAAACATTGTTATCGATCTAAAAGTCGGTAATGGAGCTTTAGTAAACAATTTAGAAGAAGCTAAAGAACTAGCTAACTTAATGGTTAAAATTGGCAAAAATAATAATAAAAAAACAGCATGTGTTTTAACTAACATGGATGAGCCACTTGGATATGCTGTTGGAAATTCGATCGAAGTATTAGAAGCCATTAATACATTAAAGGGACATGGACCAGAAGATTTAACCAATTTAGTAATAAAATTAGCATCTTTAATGGTATCGATGGGATTAAACATTGAAGAAAGCGAAGCTGAAGAGAAGGTTAAAGAAAATTTATATAATGGAAAAGGTTATGAAAAATTACTTGAATGGGTAGAAGCTCAAAATGGTGATATCAATAATATTCCTTTGGCAAAACATTCTAAGATAATTTCATCGCCTAAAGAAGGATATATTAGTGCAATTAATGCATTAGAAATAGGAAAATTATCTAGAAAATTAGGTGCAGGAAGATTAACTAAAGATGAGAAAATAGATTTAACAGTCGGTATTATTATAAACCATAAAGTAGGAGATTACATAAAAAAAGGTGTTCCTTTAGCCCAAATTATCTATAACGAAAAGGAAATAACAAATGATGATATAATTTCTTGTTTTAAGATTAGTGAAGAGAAAATAGAAAAGCCTAAATTAATAATTGATATAATTAAATAAAATAAAAAATAACCCCCACCACCCCCACAAAGAGACAAGTGTAAAACTTGTTTATTTTTTTGTATT
>CALVIJ010000107.1 GCA_944329505.1 uncultured Bacilli bacterium
AAAAAGATGTTCAACATCAATTTTTTCGCTGATATATTTATCAATGGCGTTGTTAATGATAATGCTAGAAAATTTTTTAGCTTCTTGACTGCCATATTCAAATATTGTCGGCATAATACGGCCTTTGATATATCCGAAGAAGAAATATAAACCAGCTAAAATTACCATAATAAAAATTGCAATTAGATTGATTGGCTTTGTCTTAGAAATTTTTAATTGTTTTTTTAAACGAATTCTATTCATATTTAAATATATTCAATAATGTTTATTAATAATCATAAAAACTAGAGATAAACCCTAGCTTTTTCGATATCTAAATTTATAACTTACTTCTAGCTTATAATTAGGATTTGAGTAAAATTCTGGGATTGACGTTTTAACTTTTGTTTCAAAATCAGAACGATTTAATGGCTCGTCTAAAACTTTTAGAGATGAAATGTCATATTCTATTCTAAATCTAGTCATTAATTTTCTCTCGACTATTCGATAATCAGCATTATCTGTTTGCTCACTTAGTACTTCTTCCCAATTTGTGGCGTTTCCAAGAGTTTCCGTTTCTGTATCTTTATATGGTCTTCCAGTAGGAGCTGTAGAACTATATGAACTATATTTTCGTTTAGTTCCATTATACCATCTCCATTGTTTATCACGATATCTATACAATGTAGTCTTGTCTTCGTCCGTTTTATCATATTTGTCAGTGTTTACATCTTCTCTTGCACTGTATTGCCCACTATTATAATAAATCTTTTTACCTTCATCATTTAAATAATAGAATTTATATCCAGTTGTGTTTTCTATGTCGCGGTAATCTTTTTCTTCTGGGTAATCTAATGAATATTCTGTCCACTCTGTATAAATTTCACTACTTTCGTCTTTATTAGCATATCCCTCAGGTTGTTCTGATGAAAATTCTGAGTAATCTCCTTCGATATCATACCATTTCCAACTACGGTTTCGATAACGATAATAATAAGTTGTGTCATTTTCAATGTTGACAATTTTTCCTTCAGTTGGAATTTCTGGAAGGTCTTCTTCGTTTAGTGGTAATCTAATACCATATTCAGAAGTTTCATCTGATAGTTCTGAATCATCAAAATAATCTGTCCAACTAGTAGTATTGGTTTCTCTTTCATAGTAATTATAATATGGAATTACATCGACAATTGCTTTTCCAGAAGGATATGAAGATTGTTCTGAACTCCAATCGTTGTATTTTCGATTGACTGAACATTGTCCACAATTGCGCGTATCAATTGTATAGACATAATCCTCTTTATATTTTGTTATCTTTACTGTACCTGAACATAGTGTATTATCAGTATTTGCACTGCTTAAATACTGATCATTATATAAATCGTCTAATCTAACACTAGTATTTTCTCCTTCAATGGTTGGTAAATTACCTTGATCTTGAGCATATTTTAAACTAGCACTTTTTAATGTATTATATATGTTTAAACATTTGTTATTTTGTATTACGGCTATAATGATAAGAATTATAATTATGATTGGTAAAACCGTTCCAAAAACGAAGAAAAAACGTAATAATGGCTTTTTGTTTTCATAAGATTGATTAATTGTATTTCCTTCTTCATCAACATAGGTCCTTCTTTTCATTTTATCACCCCTCGTATATTATCATTTTAACACATATAAAAAATTTTTCAAAGATATTAATAAGAAAAAGTCTAATTATAGACTTTCTTTTGTTTTAATTTATTTACAATTCTTAATATATACAAAAATATTAGTTGAAGTTATATGTTTTTTTAATAGTTAAAAAGAAAATAGATTAATCTATTTTCTCGAAAACACTAGCTGTAGCACCACATATTGGACATACAAAATTTTCTGGCAATGTTTCTCCTTCATAAACATAGCCACAAATAGTACATCTAAAGCCTTTTTTTGGTTTTTCATATGTTGGAGCTTTTGGTGGGGTTACACCATTTTTTACTTTGTGATAATAATCATAAGTCATTACTTCTTCACTAGATAATTTTTTTGTATTTGTTACTTTAGCCATAAATACTGTATGAGTATCTAAATCTATTTCATTTATAACTTCACATTCTAATAAAGCTGCCATATTTTCATTTATATATGGAATGTTATTACTATCTGTTTCAGTATTAAATTTAGAATATTTATCGTTATCTTTGCTGCTGGTAAAACCAAATGTTTGAATAACTTCACTCTTAGTATTTTGAGTAAGTACTGTGGCATTAAATTTTTTATGCTTCTTTAACATTTGATTTGTATAGTTTTCTTTGTTAATGGCAACAATGACTTTGTCACTAGTAACTTGGGTTAAAGTGTTTACAACACACCCACTATTTACAGTGTTTATAATATACACACCGTATGTTAATGATTTTAATCCTTCTTTATTCATATTTCTCCTTATATATATACATGTTTTTTTCGTGGCACTTCTATTTTATGAGTACGCTCTTTCATAAATTTATCAAGTAAAACTACTTTGTTTTCTTTTAAACTTTTCTTTACATCGATAATTCTTTGGTTTCTCGAACCTCTGAAATCTAGATTTAAGCTAAATTCTTTTATTTCAAATTTTCCATCTACTAAAACATCGATATAGTTTAAAAATTCTAACATTTCTTTGCTTTGAAGAACCTCTTCATATGTAAAACCGGTATAACACCAAACATTTAATCCAATTGCTTTGGCATGTTTAGCTATTTTAGCACAAGCTTTAGCTTGGAACATCGGATCTCCACCAGAGAAGGTTATACCTTGCTGACCTAGTAGAGTATCTAATTCCTTATTTATTTCATCAGTACTGACAGAAAAGCCGCCTTTAAAATCATGGGTTGATGGATTGTGACATCCTTCACAATTATGACTACACCCCTGAGTCCAAACGACGGTTCTTATTCCTGGGCCATCGACTATACTATCTGGTTGTAAGCCGCTGGCTAAACGTATATTCATTATTTATCTTCTTTTAAAAGACCTGCAGTACTGTGTTTTACACGATCGTGTTCTTCAGCTTTTTTTCCGTTATTGAAACGGTCAGTAGTTCCTACTAAATAACCAGTAATTCTTCTAATTCTTTCGAATTTAACTCCTTCTCCTACTTTCTTTTCATCTGCTTTCATTTTATTTTCCTCCTATCTTCCTCCGCAAGTGTTTAAACTTGCATTTTTTATTCTTTCCATTGGAACGCCTTCGCCATCCTTACGTCCACAACCTGGGCAAAAATCTCCAATAACACCAGTGTATCCGCAAACTGGATCACGATCTACTGGGTGGTTGATGGCACCATAACCAATACCATTGTCATGCATTGTTCTAATGATTTTTTCAAATGCATCAACATTCATAGCTGTATCACCATCTAGTTCTACATAACTGATATGTCCACCATTAGTAAAAGCATGATATGGAGCTTCAATTTGAATTTTCTTAACTGCTGAGATATTGTAATAAACTGGCACATGAAATGAATTAGTATAATACTCTCTATCATTAACCCCTTTAA
>CALVIJ010000108.1 GCA_944329505.1 uncultured Bacilli bacterium
TTTATATTCCAAAGCAGCAATAAGTCTTGTAAATTAAATGTTTCTTCATAAACCTGCATTTAGTCTAAAAATTCACGCAAATTGAAAAAGAATATTTAAACTAAAATCTATCATTTACACTTTGTCAAAATATAAGAATCTATGGAGAATATCACCAATCATTATTGACACTCAAAACCAAAGAACGTATAATTTAAACTAGGTGATAGTATGAAAAAGAATGGCTTTACACTTATTGAATTACTTGCTGTAATTGTCATATTAGGTATTCTAGCGACTATTGCTGTACCAACCATTGTAGGAATTATTAGTGATTCTAGACAAAATACTTTAGAAGAACAAAAAAACACAATAGTTAATGCTGCTGAAAGATGGGGGACAGACAATACTAGAAGTTTACCGGACACAACATGTGATGTTAGTATTGATTTCTTGAAAAAAGAAGGATATTTAGATAGTGAAAAAGAAGTAGTAGATCCTACAACTGATAAAACTATGACCGGATGTGTTAGAATAACCTTTGATAGTTCAAATAATCAATATAAATATAATTATGTTGAAACTTGTAGTACCGAGTGCTAATAATTAATAAAATTTTAAAAATAAGAAAGGTTAAAATGAAAAACCTTTCTTTTTTGACTTAAAATCTTATATTTTTTCATTTTTCGACAAACTTCGACAGCACATATTTTGTAAAATAAAGTCGGTGATAAAAATGGAAATGTTTGATACGCTTATTTTAGATATTGTTTTAATTTCATTACCTCTCGCAATATATTTACTTTATCTCACATACACAAAAACTTTTAATAAGGAAGAAGATAACTTATTAATTGTCGTTACAATTTTTTCAATCTTATATTTAATTTTAAAATATACAACCCCTTTATATGCCAATATGCCATTTATGATTATTAATATTCCTTTAATTCTTGCATATATCAAAAAATCTAACATAGCTATAATTGTAACTTCTATAATTATGATAATCTATTATTATAATTTCTACCAAAATTATTTACCGATAATTATTTTAGAATATCTTCTTTATTATTTGTTTTATTTAAAATTATTTAAAGAATTAAAAGTTCATGATTTTATTCTAACCTTTACTACCATAAAGATTGTTACTACTTTAATTCTACTAAGTTATTTAAATTATCAATTTCCAGTATATATAAGTGAGACTCTTGTTGAAGGAATATATTTATATATTGTAGCAAATATTATAATTTATTTATTAAACAAAACAGAAGAAGTGTTAAAATTACATATGAATATAAAAGAAATAAAACATAATGAACAAATACATACTTCATTATTTCAAATAACTCATGAGATAAAAAATCCTATAGCAGTGTGTAAAGGATATTTAGATATGTTTGATTCAGAAAATCCTGAACACTTCAAAAAATACATTCCTATTTTAAAAGATGAAATCAATAGAACATTACTCTTATTAGAAGATTTTCTAGCCATGAATAAAGTTAAAATAAATAAAGATATCATTGACATTAATCTATTAATTGAAGAGGTTATTAAAAGCATCAATATTTTATGTAGTAAAAACAACACTAAATTAACATCGAAACTTATTGATGATGATATTTATATAAAAGCTGATTACAACCGTTTAACCCAAGTCTTTATAAATCTTATAAAAAATAGTGTTGAAGCTATTCCAAATGATAGAAATGGTAATATATTTATCAAAGAAAAAATAAAAGACGGTCATATAGTAATTATGATAAAAGATAATGGTAGAGGTATGAGTAGGGAGCTATTAAATAAAATAAAAGAACCTTTTTACACAACTAAACCTAAAGGTACGGGATTAGGAGTATCATTATCTGAACAAATAATAAAAGCTCATAATGGTACTTTAAACTATGAATCGAAAGAAGGTGAATATACAAAATTGACAATAACATTGCCAATTGAAGAGTATTAAAAAACAGTTAAGAAAATCTTAACTGTTTTGTGTTTCCGGATAATAATCTACATTAAAATTATGACCTGTTGCATCTAATTTATTTAATTCATCAGTAGAGATAAGGAAAAATCTATGTAATAAAATATTAGAACCATCAGTCGTAACAGGATCATCCCAAGTTAAATCCAAATGTAACCATTTTCCATCGACATACACTAAATTCCATATGTGATTAGCATTAGATATTTTATAATTAGGCACCTCTAATTTATCTAAATATATTTTCATCGCATCACTATAACCACTACATAAAGCAATACCGTCAATTAAAGGACCATTCGCCTTATGAGAATTATTATTACTAGAATCATTACCATTTTCAATAGATTTAGCTCTATCTTTATCGTATACACTATTATTGATTAAATAATCGTGAAAAGCCTTGATTTTATCTTTAACGCTCATATTCTGTTTTATATTAGCACTTTCAAATTCTTTAATTTTATTTTCAATATTTGTAATTTCCTCATCAGAATATAGTTTATCAATAGTTAGATTTACCTCACCATAGGAAGTAATTTTAAAATAAATTTTTTCATAACTATTATATGGCGAAACAAAATTGTTAATGGTTGAAAGTAATACTTGATCTTTAGTAATTTCATTTAAATCATTTGTACAATTTTCGTAATTTTTATCACAGTAAAATGTAAAATCATTAACCCCATGATTTAAAATAGTATAAATTACATTTAAAATATCTTGTTTACTATTTACGTGAAAATCATCTGTTTCTTGGACAAAAACAAATTCGTAATTGTTAAAATTAGCTCCTTCATTTGGTAAAGAAACCTGTTTGTTTTGTATGACAGAACTCATGACAAAATTAACAATATTTTCGCGATACGTGAAAGCTAATATGAAAAGTGCACAAAATATAATCGTGGTAAAAAAATTCCAAAATTTCTTCATCTAATCCTCCTAATAAAAAAAGTAAATTACTCCATTGCATTTACTTTCTTTGTTAATCTTGATTTTTTACGAGCACTAGTGTTTTTAGCGATTACTCCAGCTCCAGCTGCCTTGTCGATTCTCTTAATGGCAGTTTTTAAATTAGCTTCAGCTTGTGCTTTGTCTTTTTTAGCAATAGCTCTCTCAACTTTCTTGATAGCTGTTTTCGCACTAGCAGAATATTCATTGTTTCTTGCTTCTTTTTTGATATTTACTGAAATTCTTTTTTTTGCATTCTTTAAGTTGGCCATAATTTCACCTCCAAGCCACATGTATATCCATTTTAACAAAAATAATATAAAAAAGCAACATTTTTTCAACATTTTTATATTAAATTGAACTGAATTTTTAAATGCACCAATCAAAATAGTAATGGTGTATTTAGTGTTTCAATTATCAAATTTGTATAA
>CALVIJ010000109.1 GCA_944329505.1 uncultured Bacilli bacterium
CTAGTATTTTGGAGAAGATGATTGAAGATATTGACGAGTTACTTATGTCCATGGGATATGATGTGGTTGATGGACCAGAGGTTGAAAAAGATGAATATAACTTTGAAATGCTTAATTTACCTAAAGGACATCCAGCTAGGGATGCGCAAGATACATTTTATGTAAAAGATGATGAACTTTTACTTCGCAGTCAAACTTCACCTGTACAAGTTAGAACAATGCTTGCTGGAAAAGGAGAAAAACCAATTAGAATGATTTGTCCTGGTAAGACATATAGAAGAGATGATGATGATGCAACTCATTCACATCAATTTATGCAGATAGAAGGTTTACTTGTTGATAAAAATATTAGTTTATCTGATTTAAAAGGAACATTTGATGTTATTGCAAAGCATTTATTTGGTGAAGAGTGTCAAACGAGATTTAGACCAAGTTATTATCCATTTACTGAACCTTCTGTTGAGATGGATATTAGCTGTCATCACTGTAAAGGCAAAGGATGTAATATTTGTAAAAACACTGGTTGGATTACAGTATCTGGTGGGGGAATGGTTCATCCAAAGGTTTTGGAAAACTGTGGATATGATCCTAAGAAATGGTCTGGTTTTGCGTTTGGATTTGGTGCTGAAAGATTAGCAATGATTAAATATGGTATCGATGATTTAAGAGTATTTTATACAAATGATTTAAGAGAAAATCGTGGCTTCGATAGAAAGGAGGCTAACTAATGATAGATTTAGAGTGGGTCAAAGATTATATCGATATATCTGATCAAGATTTAAAAGAGCTTGCAGTTAAGATAACTAAAGCGGGCATTAATATTGAAAAGGTTATTTCTAATCATATAGATAATTTAGTTATTGGTGAAGTTATAGAATGTGAGATGCATCCTGATTCAGATCATTTACATGTTTGTAAGGTTAATGTTGGTGATAGAGTTTTACAAATTGTTTGCGGGGCTTCTAATGTTAGAAAAGGATTAAAGGTTATTGTAGCTTTACCTGGAGCTATTTTACCTGGTGATTTTGAGATTAAGAAAAGTAAAATTAGAGGAGTAGAATCTAATGGAATGCTTTGTGCACTTTATGAACTTGGGTTAGAAGAAAAAACAGAAGAGACTTACAGCAAGGGTATTTATGAAGTGGATGATAAGGCTAAAGTTGGTATAGATGCGATGAAATACCTTAATTTAGATGATACTTTATATGAACTTGATATTCATAAGCACCGTAATAATGATTGTTATTATCATATTGGTTTTGCTTATGAGATTGGAGCAATTTTAAATAGACCAGTTACTTTACCTGATGATAAGACAACTCCTATTAAGGATGATATTAAAAATCATTTTAGTTTAAGGGTGGAAACTGATAAATGTCCATATTATTTAGCTAAGATGGTTACTGGTGTTAAAATTGGGGAGAGTCCTGAATTTATTAAAAGAAGACTTTCAGCTTATGGTATGCGTTCTATTAATAACGTAGTTGATATTTCTAATTATGTAATGCTTGAATATGGACAGCCTTTGCACTTCTTTGATAAAGATACTTTAGGAGATAATATTTTAGTTAGAAATGCGGAAGATGGAGAAGAAATTGTAACTTTAGATGGAATTAATAGAGTTTTAAATAGTAATGATATTGTTATTACTGATGGTAAGAAACCGGTTTGTATTGCTGGTGTTATGGGTGGTGAAAATACCGAGGTTACCGAAAATACTAAAGATATTTTAATTGAAAGTGCAATATTTGATGGGGTTAGTATTAGGAATACTTCTAATAGACTTGATTTAAGAAGTGAAGCTTCAATTAGATATGGTAAGGGTTTAAGTTATGAGTATACAGAGAAAGCGATTGAAAGAGCTTGTCATTTACTTGAAAAGTATGCAGGAGCAAAAGTACTTTCTGGAATGGTTAAGCATGATAAAATTGATAAAACTCCAAAGATTGTTAAATTTAAATCTTCTGAAATAAATACGTTACTTGGAATTATGATTTCTGATGATGATGTTAAGGTTGAACTTAATCGTTTAGGTTTTCCATTTGAATATAATAAAGGTGAATTTAAAGCGATTATTCCTTCTAGAAGGCTTGATATTGATCCTTATGTGAATGATATTGCTGAGGAAGTTGGCAGACTTTATGGTTATCATAATTTAGTGTCTACTTTACCCAGTGTGGCAATTAAAAAGGGTGAATATGCTTTAGATATTAAATACCGTAAGATTATTTCTAATAGATTGCGTGAACTTGGTTTAAATGAGGTTAAAACTTATACTTTAGTTTCACCAAAGATGGCTTCTAGTTTTAGATATGAAGATAAAAAACAAATTACTTTACCGCTTCCGATGAGTACTGATAAGTCTGTTATTAGAACTAGTTTAATTCCTTCACTTTTGAAGGTATATGAATATAACCGTGACCACAAGGTTAATGATGTAAATATTTATGAGATTGCTAAAACATATGATGCTTCTTATAATGAAGAGAGTAAAGTATGTATGCTTATGAGTTCTAATTATTTGGTTAATCAGTGGCATGGTGTGAATGTTAAAGTTGATTTTTATTTGATTAAAGGTATAGTTCAAAATATTTTAGATTATTTAGGTTTTAAAAATAGATATACTTTTGAGAAATGTGAATTACCTGATTTACACCCTGGAATATGTGCGAGTGTTATGCTTGATAGAAAAATGATAGGGGTTATTGGAAAAGTCCATCCGATTATTACTAAGGATGATATTTATGTGGCTGAGCTTTCTTTAGAAGCGCTTATAGGTAAAGTGAAGCCAATTAAGTTTAAAGAAGCTCCTAAATATCCAGAGATTGTTAAGGATATGGCATTTATAGTTAATTATGATGTAACTTCTGATGAGATTATAAGTGTTATTAGAAAAGTTGGTGGAAGACTTTTAACTGATATTAAGTTATTTGATGTTTATACTGGTGAACATGTGGCTTTGGATGAAAAGTCTTTAGCTTATTCATTAACTTTTTCTTCACCTGACAGAACTTTAAGTGAGGAAGAGGTTATGGAAGTATTTAATAATATTATTGATAAAGTTGAAAAAGAAAAAGGTGCGAAACTTAGAAATAAGTAATTGGCACTTTTTTCTATTTGACAGAAAGTGACACAAAAAACGTGAATTTTTAGACTAAATGCAGGTTTATGAAGAAACATTTAATTTACAAGACTTATTGCTGCTTTGGAATATA
>CALVIJ010000110.1 GCA_944329505.1 uncultured Bacilli bacterium
AAACTTTAGCTAAAATTATGAATCGTTTAAAAGCTTTTGATAAAGAATTTAAAGATATTAAAGAATTAGATAATATTAATTTTTATATCAAATCCAAAAAAGTTACGAATATTTTTAGGAATCATTTTAAAAGTATACACTTATTAACAGTTGTATACTTTTAAATTGTTGACAATAACTAATAAAGATGTTATTATTAAATTACTTAATAGGATAGCACATATAATTTAAATTACTTGCAGTTCCATAAACTAAAATTTTTAATCTGTTATATATACTTATTGAAAATTTGAGGTTATGGATAGTAATTGAATTTTCTTTGCTTACCTTATATGTGGAAGTTTAGTATAGGGGAAGAAAGATGTGTTTATCAGTCAAGCTATTAAGTAGTGTGCACATGTATGGGATCTTGATACAAATTATAAGTTATAACTGTCAATATAACATTATAATTTCTTTTAACCCATCCAAAAACATGCTTTATGACAGGAAGCATGTTTTTTGGTATTTAAAGGTATAAAATTTGACTAAAATAATATAAATGATTAAAATGATATTAAGGAGTAGTACTTCTTAAAGAATGGAGGTATAAAATGAGAAAATTTTATTTATGTAAAAAATGTGGCAATGTTGTTTCATTATTAGTAAACGGAGGAGGACCTTTATTTTGTTGTGGTGAAAAAATGGAAGAACTAACAGCTAATACTATGGATGCTGCTTTAGAAAAACACGTACCATCATGTGATGTTAGGGATGGTAAAATTGTTGTTAAAGTAGGAGAGGTTAACCATCCAATGGACGATGATCATTATATCAACTTTGTAGCTTTAGAATATGATGATACTATTGATATTCATAATTTTAAACCAGGAGATGACCCATTTTGGATTTTTGATTACCAAGAAAATGCTACAGTATATGCTTACTGCAATAAACATGGACTATGGAAAGTTGATATTAACTAATATATATTGATTAAACAAATTATACCGAGAAAATTAGATAATTAATTTCTCGGTATTTTATTATATAAATTAATAGTTTAAGGTCGTGTTTGCAAAATCCCTTTTGAGAATATACTATCTTAGAAAGGTAAATATCAAAATTACCTTCCCTCATAAAAGGTGGAATCAATTATGAAAATGTCAAAAAAAGCCTATAATATATTAAATGTTATTGCTCAAATTATTTTGCCTGGTATAGGTACTTTATATTTTGCTTTAGCCAACATTTGGCAACTACCTTTTGGTGAAGAGATTCTTGGAACAACCACGGCCATTGATACATTTTTAGGAGCCTTAATTGGAATTTCATCCACCAATTATAATACTAAAAAAATAGATAGTTAAAAGGCAAAATTAAACCCGCTCAATCCGAGCGGGTTATTTGTATTATGGTGCTGGAAATAGGACTTGAACCTACGACCTGCTGATTACGAGACAGCTGCTCTACCAACTGAGCTATTCCAGCACATCAACACCATTATATAATATTTTTATGCATTTGCCTAGTTTATTTTCTCTTTTTCCCACATTACCGAGCTAATTATTTCACGAATTACAAACATATTAAAAAAACAAATGAAAAATTAAAACAAACTATAACTCTCTTTTAAGTTAGGTATGAAGAGATGTCATTAAATATTTAAAAGAAGGTATAATTACAAATCAAAACTTCTTTTTCTTTGGTAAAAATATTGTAAAGTAATCTGTTTTTTCCAATCAAATAATGGTATAATCTTATAAGAAGGTTAAACAAAAGGTGATAATATGGCAGTAATTAAAGTAATGGATGAACTTCTAGCTAATAAAATAGCCGCTGGTGAAGTTGTTGAAAGATGTGCATCGGTAGTTAAGGAATTAGTTGAAAATAGTATTGATGCCGGAAGTACAGAAATAAAAGTAGAACTAGAAGATGCCGGAACTAAACAGATTAAAGTCATCGATAATGGTAAAGGCATGGACAAAGATGATGCCGTTTTAGCATTCTCAAGACATGCGACTAGTAAAATAGATGACGAAGATGACTTATATAGATTAACCACTTTAGGTTTTAGAGGTGAAGCTCTCGCATCTATAGCCGCTGTTAGTAAAGTTGATTTAAAAACATGTATGAATGATATCGGAACTCATGTTGTTATCGACGGAGGAAAAATAAAAGAAGTAGGTTTAGGTGATGCTAGAAAAGGAACAACAATCACCGTAAGTGAACTTTTCTATAATACTCCAGCTAGATTAAAACATATGAAAAGTTTATATACTGAACTTGCTAGTATTACAGATTATATAAACAAACTAGCCCTTTCTCAGCCCAACATTCGCTTTACTTTACAAAACAATGACAACGTTATTTTAAGAACTGATGGAAGAGGTAATATCTTAAAAGTTATCCAAAGTATTTATGGCACTGATGTCGCTAGAAAAATGATTCCAATCAAAGGAGAAAATGCCGACTATGAAATATCAGGATATATATCACTTCCTGAAGTTCATAGATCTAGCCGTAATAATATGGTAACAATCGTCAACGGTAGAGTAGTTAGAAATATGGATATCAATAGAACCATAAACGATGCTTATCACTCATATAAACCAGATAATAGATATCCAATTACTGTCATTAATATTGAAGTTGACCCAAGTGTTATAGATGTCAATATTCATCCAACTAAAATGGATATTAAATTTAGTAAAATGGATACTTTATTAGAATTAATCAAAGTAACTATTTTCGCAGCCATAACCGATAGAAATTTAATTCCAGAAGTATCTATCAGAAAAGAAAAACCAAAAAGAGAAGAATTACGCTTTGATTTAGAAAGACATTCCCATAATACTCCAAAAATAGAAACAGAAACTATCGAGTTCAAAGAACCAGAAATACCTGTAAACGAAAGCATTTACGAAGATGAAAATAATGGTGACATTGTTCATGAAGTTGTTATGGAAGATGATGAATATAAAATAAACACCAAAGAAGAAGAAAAAGAATTTATGCCAGAAATGTACCCAGTTGGCTTAGTCCACGGTACATATATAATTGCTCAAAATGAAAAAGGAATGTATATCATCGACCAGCACGCTGCCAAAGAAAGATGTAATTATGAAAAATTTAAAGAAGCTATGGGGAAACCTAATATTGCATCAACTCCTTTACTTTTTCCAATTACTATCGAACTATCAACAGATGAATTTATAATCTTAA
>CALVIJ010000111.1 GCA_944329505.1 uncultured Bacilli bacterium
TTGATGAAAGGTTACTTAAAGATGTTTTGTTTAAAAATTGTAAGTTAATAGGGACTAGTTTTATAGATAGTTTTATTAAAAAAAGTGAATTTGTTGGTGTTAGTGCGCGATATATAAATATGTCTGGTACTAAAATAAATGATATGAAGATTATTGATAGTGATTTTTCTGAGAGTTCTTTTATTGAAAGTAAGTTTAAGAATTTAGAAATAATAGGTGTTAAATTTAATAAGTCTGAATTTTTAAAAACGTCATTAAAGGGGGTAGATTTTTCTTCTTCTGATATAACTGATGTAATGTTTGATTTAATGAGTGTTAAAGGGATGATAGTTAATCAATTTCAATGTGTTGAATTAGCTAATTTAATAGGTGTACAGGTGAAATAAATTTATCGATTTTGCTTTCTGTTTGTTGCGAATAGATATTTATAGATTATTCATATGATTTTTAATGTGCTTTTACTATGTTTCAAATTTAAATTAACATTTATGTTTAATATTGAAAATAATTAAATCAATGTGTTATAATTTAACTAGATATTGTAAAATTGACAAAAAATCTTGTTTGTTATAGAATATATCGTATGTAGGACGGGAGGCGTTAAAATGGATTATGAAAAAAGACAATTGGAATCTTTAAAGTATGATTTAACTGCAGTTAATGACTATTATTTACGTTTAAATAGAGCTTTAGAAATGGATCCAGATAACGAGGTTTTGAAGAAAAAAGTTGAGAATCGTAAAAAGGAAATGGATGAATTAAATCAAAAAATTACTAATTTGGAATCATTAATTGAATTAGAAAATAACTATTCTGATAAAAAAGAAATAGAATATAATGGTAGAAAAGTTTCCTTTAGCGATGATGAATATAATGAAATTTATAATAAAAAGAAAGATGAACTTTTGAATTTAGTTGGGAAAAAGAATGTAAATAAAGTAAGTACTGGTGATTATGTTGCTAAACACTTTAAACCTTCTAGTTCAACTACTGTAGAAAAAGCGGAAGCTGATGAGCAGTCTGTGATGGATAGTCAACAATCTATTGATGAAGTAGAACCGATTGCTTTGGAAAGTAATGAAAATATTACTGTTAGTAATGATAAAAAAACATTTTTTAGAGGTCAGCATTTTCGCCCAAATAATTTAGATTCGGAATATGTAGTTTTTAAAAAGAATGGTTATTTACACATTGTTGGTAATTTTACAGCGGACTGGTTAAAAGAAAATTATAGTTTGGTTGTCGGTGGCTTAGCTAAAGATATGAAAACTATCAAACTTTGGAATGATGTAGAGAATAATAAAGTAACTCCTTTAGATGGCTTTGACGTAAAAGTGCAAGTGGATAAAGATGGTAGTATAAAAGTTATTGGTGATGTTGATGAAATTGAATACCATAATCAGCTTGTAGAAGATGATTTTGTAGAAGAGAGAGAAGGAAAACATTTTAAAACCAAGGAAAATTCAGATCGAGATATGTCGGGTTTGGATGTTATTCCAGATGATTTTGAAGTGGATAATTTAGTTAATAAGGCTGAAGCAGCCGAACCAGTTAAAGGTAGAAAGATAACACGTAAAGAGGCTAAACCATCTTTATTAAAAAGAGCTATAGAAAAATTTAAAGGATTGAAAAAATGGCAGAAAGTGGCTATAATTGCTGGTGTAATTGCTGTGGTTGGTGTCGGAGTATTTGTAGTAGGTCCACATATTATAGATGGTATTAATAATTTAATAAATCCTGATAATGTCGATACGGTTAATCAAACAGTTAATGCGGTTAATAATTCAACGGCAGCGGCAACATCTTTAGATTATTCTAGTATTGGTGAAGGACAGACAGTGTTTACTAATGCTTATGATGCGGCTAGTAATACTAATGGGGTTGTTTCAAATGAATGGTTTAGTAATAATCCTGTTGATGTATTTAATACAGCTACAAATAGTTATATGGGTTTAACTCCAGAACAACTTAATGATCCAAATTTAATAGCAGAGCTTGCTAAAGATCCAGATAATGCTATGTTGTTTGGTAATAGTATATCTGATCCTTCAGGTTTTGTTGGCTTAGATGATGTTGTTAATCAGGTTACTAAAATAAGATAATGTGAAAAGGGGAGTTTTATAATGAATAATGGTTTGCACACAATTGTAGAATTTGATGAAAATGATAAATGGTTTGTTTTAGCTGAGAGAGTAATAGATGGAGCTAAATATAGTTATTTAGTTAGAGTGAATCAAAATGAAGATGATTTTATAGATGAATATCAAGTTGTTAAGAGTTATTTTAACGGCGATGATGAATATATGGATGTAGTAAATGGTGAAGAGCTTAAACGAATAGTACCTATATTGGTGCCTGAGGCTCAGGAATTTATGGAACATCCTGAAAAGCTTAAAGAATTATTAAGTGATTAAACGGTTTAGACCGTTTTTTCTATAATAGGAGGAATAATATGATTAAAACTAAAAAACAAGGATTATTAATAGTATTATCTGGTCCAAGTGGAAGTGGTAAGAATACGGTTTGCGATGTGGTTAAGAAAGGTAATTCTAATATTTGGGAGTCTGTTTCAATGACTAGTAGAAAACCTAGAGATGGTGAAATAGACGGCCAAGCTTATTATTTTGTAAGTGCGGAAGAGTTTGAAAAAAATATTGAAGAAGATAAAATGCTTGAATATGCGAAGTTTGCAGGTAATTATTATGGAACTCCTAAGGAAAGTGTTCAAAAACATTTAGATAAGGGTGAGGATGTTATTTTGGTTATTGAAATTCAAGGAGCTTTACAAATTAAGAAAAAACTACCACAAGCTTTGTTTATATTTTTACTTCCTCCTAGTATGAAAGAGCTTAAAAGAAGATTAATTGATAGACATACCGAAAGTGAAGAAAAAATAATGGAAAGATTTGAAACAGCTTATAAAGAGATTAATGAAATATCTAAATATAATTATGTTATTATTAATGATAAAGTAGAAGATGCTGCTCAGAAACTAGATGCGATTATTAAAGCTGAAAGATGCAGAGTTGATAGAATAGAAGAGGTATTTTTGGATACTTCGGAGGAGAGGATTCACGAGATTTTAGTTGATAAGGATTTGGAAAATAAGCCAGTTGATGTGAATAAAATTTAATGGAGTGTGGTATATGAGATTACTTATTGATAATTATTTACAAGTGAGGTATGTTA
>CALVIJ010000112.1 GCA_944329505.1 uncultured Bacilli bacterium
AAGTATTGAAAAAATCTGATAAATTTTATCAGATTTTAACTTTAACATTTTTATCAGTTTCTATATTAACATTTATATACTTTACACTTTTTTTATTTCATTATAAAAAGGTATTGGAACCAATACCTTTAAATTTTATTTGGTGCATGGGATGGGATTTGAACCCACACAAGGTTTCCCTCACTACCCCCTCAAAGTAGCGCGTCTACCATTCCGCCACCCATGCATAAGGACTAACTAATTTTTAGTTAGTTCTACATCAATGTTTTCAACACCACCAAGATTATATATTTTAGTGTATCCCATTTTTTCTAATGTTTTAGCGGCTTCACTGCTACGTACACCGGTTCGACAATAAACAGCTATCGCTTGATTTTTATCGTAGTTGACTTTGGACTCAATCTCGGTATATGGAATATTAATAGCCTTTTCAATATGACCTGATTCATATTCTTCTTCTGTTCTAACATCAATTATAATAAGGCTTTCATCTTGAATAATTTCAGATACTTCTTCAGAATTTAGAGTTTGAATTACTGATTCACTACTCTTACTGAAAGACATTACTACAATTATAGCGACAATCAATACAACTATTAAAACTACAAATATTATATTTTTATTTTTTTCCATCAACATTTATCCTTTCAGAGCTTTAAACATTTTCTTCCATAAATCTTTAGATGAATAATTTAAAATACCTACTTTATAAATACGCATACCATATTTAAGTAATGCCCAAATGGTTACGATTAATAATATAATAGCTATTACAACTTCGAATATTCCAATTTGTCCTAAAACTAATAATGACGGGGCTAGAATAGCAGATATGAATGGAATAAAGGATAATACTTTTATAAAGATTGATCCCTCAAACATTCCAGCCATCATAGCTAAATAATAGCCTACTAATGAAATTATTACTATCGGCATTTGCATCTGTTGAAAATCTTCGATGTTGGTGGTCATTGAGGCAAGAATTCCAGCTAATAATGCATAAGCAATAAAAGTTAAAATCATTAAAATTAAAGCAAGTGGAATAATATATGCGAGATTTGAAATGATATTGCTTTCAAGTAGGGGCTTTAGAAGTGATGATAAATCAAAACTACTAGTTGTTTTGGCTCCAATTATTCCTCTGATTACAAATCCTATTATAGCATAAGTAACTAATAATGCAGCTTCTAAAAATACGAATAAGTTACTAGCAATTACTTTTGAAAATAAATGTGTTTTTGGTGAGACGTTAGAAATAATTATTTCCATTCCTCTAGTTGTTTTTTCATCGTTAATTTCAGCTCCAACCATTTGAACTAAAAATATAGTCAAGGCAAAGAATGGTAAAATTAAAATTGGAAAAACGGTACTCATTATCATCTGGGTGTTTTCATCTTCACTTTTTTTACTTTCATCTAAAATTTCTCTTTCTAAAGTGACTGGTGAAGATATTTTGGCAAGTTCTTCTGGATCTATATTACTTTCTTCCATGGCTATTATTGTTTTTGTGTTATTTATAATAGTAGTTAATCCAGCATAGGAAGTTGTATTTATGTAGCCCTCTGAAGTTAAAGTAGCTTTGATATAGTTTGTATCATCATTTTCAATAGTTAGATACCAAGCATCTTTATTTTTTTCATCTTTAAAAATTTCTTCTGATGTTTTAGTTGTTTCTTCTAATTTAAATGCATTTTCTTCTTGATCTGTAAGATTTTTATAATTATCGTTTTGATCCTTTAAAATGTCATAGGTTTTATTGGTGTTATCTTGAACGTATATTATTTGAGTTTCGTCAAAGTCACCACCAAAGAAACTAATTACAGTATCAATATTTAGAAGACCAATTATTAATATAGCAAATATAATATTAGCTATTACAAACCACTTAGTGTTTATTTTTCTTTTTAAACTTTGTTTAGTTAAGAATTTTAATTTATTTGTCATAGGTTTCACCTACTGTTTCGATAAATATTTCATTTAAGCTCGGTTCTTCAACACTAAATTTTGTGATGTTTTTACCTTTACTGACAACTTCAAATACTTTGTTGGCGATTTTTTCATCAGAAATTTTTATTTTGTATTCTAAGTTATCTAAAGTGACTGATATAACACCATCGATGTTTTTTATCTTATCTACATCGATATCACCTGAGACAACGATATTCTTTTTACGATATTTATGTTTAATATCTTTTAATTCACCAGATAAAACTGTTTTTCCATTTTTTAAAACTACTAATTTCTTACAGAATAGTTCAACGTGCTCCATCCGATGTGATGAAAATATAATTATACTGCCTTTTTGGGCCATTTCTTTAATTTCTTCTTTGAATAGTTCAACGTTAAACGGATCTAATCCAGAGAAAGGTTCATCTAAAATTAATAGCTTTGGGTTATTAATAATAGCTGTTATGAATTGAATTTTTTGCTGATTACCTTTAGATAATTCTTTGATTTTTTTATCTTTATAATCGTCAATTTTAAATTTTTTAAGTAGTTCATCTAATCTAGTTAAAATGTCTTTTTCTTGCATGCCTTTTAAGACTCCATAATAAATACATTGTTCTTTAACGGTCATTTTAGTCAGTAAACTTCTCTCTTCAGTTAAAAAACCTATTTTATCTGTAATACTATAATCAATAGAATGACCATCTAGGGTTATCTTTCCACTAGATGGTGTTAAAAGGCCAATAATCATTCTAAATGTAGTGGTTTTTCCAGCACCATTGGCTCCCAAAAGGCCAAATATTTCACCCTCGTTTACTTCAAAAGATAGATTATCAACCGCGAGGAAATCACCATAATATTTTGTAATGTTTTCTACTTTAAGCATATGTCCTCCTACTTAATTAATCTAATGATGTCGTTGTAAGTAATTAAAAGCATTAATGCCATTAATAAGAAGAGTCCGACAGCATGAATTGTATTTTCAAGTTTTGGATCAACTGGTTTACCTTTGATTTTTTCAATTATGATAAATATTAATCTTCCTCCATCAAAGGCTGGAATTGGTAATAAGTTTATAAAACCAACATTGACACTTAATAAGGCAATTAGACTTAAAACTGACCAAATACCAGCATCGGCAGCTGTTCCAACTATGCCAAAGATTCCTACTGGTCCAGATAAGGCATTGATACCTAAATTTCCAGTTATTAAGTAACTGATGATTAAAA
>CALVIJ010000113.1 GCA_944329505.1 uncultured Bacilli bacterium
TAACACGGCTTTTTTCCAAGATGTTTCCTTTAGCTGTCATGTTTAACTTTGTTTGAAAAGCAGCATAACCTACTGTCATTATAAGCAATAAGCATAATGTAGATATAATTGCTGTTCTTTTCTTTTTATCTCGTCTTGTCAATCTTCTTCTATTTTTAACGTTTCCTTTCATATTTTTATTATACTTAAACTATATTAATTATATCACAAAAATCACTTCTTCAACCAAAGTATTTTAGTTTTAAAAATAAAAATTATAAGTCCTTATTTTAAGCTTTTTGTTGATTTCTATGTTGTTATGTATATGTTTGTAAAGGATTAGTTTAATTTGAGGAAGAATTACATAATGGGTTATCTGAATTGTATCCAACAATTGGGGCAATATTATTAATTGTATTTAAAAGATATGGTATAATGACCGGCAAAACTAATAATACTACTAAACATATTATTCGAACCTTTAGATTTTGTAAAAATTCATATAATCCATCATTATCATGACCAACTATAACTTTTATTAAATTTAAACTACTAAGAACTACTAAAAGAATTATTCCTCCAACACATATATAGAAAAAGAAACGATTTATATAAGTAGCTAACTCTTGTGAGACAATATCACAAGCATCAGCTGCTTGATATTCAAATTTTTGTGTACTGGCTTGCTCAACCCACTTCTGAACTCCCTCAACAAAATCTGTTCCTTTAAATCTATAAATTGCATATGGTCTTGGATCTCCATGAGCATTTTCTTTAGCATTAAATAAAGTTGGATAATAACTACCATTTTCATACGAGTTAAATCCACCCTCTACAGAATCGGCATTACTATTAGGATAATACTTTCTTACAGCTTCGTTTCCTAAATACATCCAAATATGCATATAATCGTTTCCAGAATTATTATTGTCAGGATCTACAATCATTACATCTCCTGGACGAAGAGCTCCTGTACTATTACCTTTATAATAAGTTCCCATTCTTTCCCAATCTTCATTAGAACTCAAATAGCGTAATTGATTAGGCACTAAAAACGCTTCAAAATTAGGATCAACACCAGAGGCCCTTACTATTGTAGCAACACTGACATCACAACTTGCGTAAGATCCATCATCATTAGGTGCATTAACTATATATTTATCTCTTGCGTTAATATAATGGCTTGTCACATCATTATAAATTCTTGTATATGACCACTGGGCATAAATTCTCGACTCACCGCAAGCTAGCTGTGCCCCCATATTAGCCATTCTATTTCCTTGTGAAGATGTTGCCAAAACAGGATTAGTGTTAAAGAAAAAAAGTAAACTAAAAATAAATGTACACATAACCTTCTTTAGCATATTAACCTCCATTTTGTTCGTGGCCGTGTCGTTCCGACATCAATTTTTACGAAAAATATTTTTTATTAAATTATAAGATATAGTTAGAAAAACGACAAACTCATTAGTCAACACTAATTATTGTTCTAAAGTCTTTCTGACATACCGCACAAGTTCTTATTTCCCCTTAATTATCTTTATAGAAAACTAAGGGGAAATAACGTTTTAATAGTGTGTTACTAATTATTTCTATTATATATTAAATTATTAACTTGTGGAAGCAAATTTCCATTTTTGAGCATTACTATTATTACAGGTATAAAGTTGAAGTTTAGTACCATTATCTGTAAGACCGCCTCCTACATCAAGACATTTATTACTTGTTTTGTGTTTGATATAGTAATATCCATTTCCGGCATCTTCTAAATAAAATCTCTGACCATCAGTTGAATTACATACATATGCTTGAATTCTAGTTTGATCAGCCGTTCCATTACTAGCTACATCTAAGCAAGTGTTTGATGACCCTATATTATAAATTTTATAATATGTTTTCCCATTAACTATGCTTTCAACAGCGGGCATCCATTTTTGACTTTGGGCATTATTGTTATCCCATATCCAAATATTACATTCACCATTTGATGCATTACAAGTTCCTTCTTCAAGTGACATTATTTTATTACTATTTAAAGCGGTTATGATGTTATATCTAGATGTAGATGAAGTAGTAATTGAAAATGGTGGAGTGACCGTATTATCATGAGTCACTATATTACCAAGTTGCCATTCTACAATATTGCTTATTACAAGTCCATTTGAATCCGCAATAGAGTTATTATTATTAATTGTTCCACCGTTGATTTCAAACGTTCCATATTCAATATTAAAGCCACCAGGTCCTACTGTCTTTGATGTGTTATTTGAAATGTTTCCCCCATTCATAATAAATGTTCCATTTGACACTTGAACACCTCCACGATTTTGTCCAGTATTGTTTGTAATAGAACCATTATTCATAGTAAATGTACCAGAAGTAATATAAAGGCCTCCTTCATTTCCAGAATTATTCGTGATTGTACCGCCATTCATTATAATAGTACCTTGTCCTTGATAAATGCCTCCTACTGTTCCGGTTGTATTTTTTCCATTTTTTATAGTTGTTCCATTTTCAATTGTCAAATTAGCATAACTATCAATTATTGTATTGTTACTTACAATATTTTGTCCGTCAAATGTGATGTTTTTTAATGTAAGATTTCCATTTGTATGCCTTAAAACATGTTCTAAATTAGAATTTGTTCTAAAAACACTATATGTAGTATTGTAACTCGTCAATGTAATTGTTTTATTATCATCCATAAGAAGAACAGCATTTTGATTTATATTACTCTTTAAATAAATAGTCGTATCATCATTTGCATTATTATATGTTTTTTGTATTGTCGCATATGGATTATTAAAAGTTCCTGCTCCTGTATCATCACTGCCTGTCGATAAAACATAATATTCTGTTCTTTTAACTGTGTATGTACTACTTACTGTATTCGTTCCATCACTTACTGTCGCAACGACATTGCCATCAAAAGGAAAGTATACAGTTGGTTCATTACTTGTGATAGCTACTGTTTCTCCATCATCTTTCTGATATGTACATGTTAAAGTACTTCCACAGTTAGATGGATATGTTATTAATACTTCTCCTTCATAGTCTTCAGTGAAAGTTGGTTTAACTAAACTAGCGGTTGTTGTCTCTTTAATTGTTGTGATTTGTTTGCCACTTTCACTAGTTGCTCTTACCAT
>CALVIJ010000114.1 GCA_944329505.1 uncultured Bacilli bacterium
ATAATCATTAAAATCATATCCTAATAAAGTTGGAATCAAAACAAGTAAAACCGCAAGTAAAACGATAACTGGAGTGTATATTCTAGAAAACCTCGTAATAAATTTTTCCGTATTTGTTTTATTCTCATTAGAATTCTCAAGTAAATTTATAATTTTACTAGCCGTAGAATTTTCTGCTTCACTAGTAGCTTTTACTGTAATAACCCCACTACCATTCACAAATCCACTTAAAACATTATCACCAACTTTTATCTCTCGAGGTATACTCTCTCCAGTTAAACTAGCTGTATCTACTGCAGTTTTACCATCTATAACCACTCCATCTAAAGGCACCTTTTCACCCGGTTTTACTACAAATAAATCACCGACCTTAGCCTCTTTGATATCAACTTTTTCTATTTCTTCACCTTTCTTTAAATTGACATAATCACTTCTTAAATCCATTAATTTAGTAATCGACTCTTTAGAATTATCTACAGCTAAATCAGATAAATATTCTCCAAATTCAAACAGTAGCATAACCATAACTGCCTCTGGATACTCTCCAATAATAAACGCACTTATAGTCGCAATAATCATTAAAGTATTTTCGTCAAATATTTTTCCCTTTAATAACTTCTTTATAGCATCGATAAATATCTCATAACTAACTATCAAATAACTAATAATAAGTAAAGTCAAATAAATGTTTTTATAATCTTTAAAAAAGAAAGCTATGACAAATAATAATGCACTTATAATAATCTTAACAATATCTTCATTAAGCTTAAATTTAATTTTCATCATTCATCTTCTCCTTTAAGTGTTCCGCACCATATTTCAAAATAATAGAAATGTGTTCATCTGTAATACTATAATTTACCGTTTGACCTACTTTATTCGCTTTTACCAAATTAGAACTTCTAAGTGTTTTAAGTTGATGAGAAACCGCCGACTGACTCACACCTAACCTTTCAGAAATTTCACTCACACATTTTTCTCCAGACACAAGTAAATCTAAAATTCTAAGCCTCGTCTCATCCCCGAATATTTTAAAAAACTCAGCTAGTCCTCCTAAAAACTCTTTACTATACATTTTCATCACCTCTGTTATATGAACGATTGTTCATATAATCATATTACAATATATATAAAAAAATGTCAATAATAAACATCTAATTATAAAACTTCTAGCACATTCCAGCTCCGTCAACTGATAAAATAGCACCCGTAATAAAACTAGCCATATCACTTGCTAAAAACAAAAATGCATTCGCAATATCTTCAGGCTCACCCATTCTACCAATTGGAATAGATGCAATAATTGGCTTAATCATCTCTTCAGGTAAGCTGTCTACCATATCAGTATGAATAACACCTGGCGCAACCGCATTAACCCTAATATGATCTTTACCAAGTTCTCTAGCAAGCGACTTAGTTAAACCATTAACCGCAAACTTACTTGTCGGATATCCACATCCCGCAGCTTGTCCATAAATACTAACCATTGAACTAGTATTTAAAATAACTCCGCCACCATTTTCTTTCATATAACTAGCTCCAACCTTAGAACAGTTAAATACCGCCTTAATATTTAAATCTATAATCTTATCAAAAGCTTCCTCAGTATAATTATATAAACTATCGCGAGCTGAAATACCCGCATTATTTACAACAATATCAATTTTTCCATAACGATTTTTAACCTCTGCAAAAGCTTTCTCTACCTCTTTCATATTTGTAATATCAGGATGCATTCCCATAACTTCATATCCTGGATTTTCCCCTTTTAATTTAATCAAAGCATTTTGAACAGACTCTTCCCTAGTTCCAAACAAAACAACTTTCGCACCATTATCTAAAAATTTTTTAACAACGGCAAATCCAATACCTCTTGTTCCTCCTGTGACAATAGCCACCTTATCTTGTAACATTATCATTACCTACCTTTCTCTTATATCATAACACATTTATATCCCAAAAAAAACAAAAATCAAATAAAAAAGACATATGCTTAACACATATTAAAGCATATCTCTTTTTTTAAGCCACCAAGCCAAAATAAGCGAAACGACAAGTGAAATAATACAAATAACTAAAAACGAATACTCACTTGTACCAATAATACCGAGTGGAACATTCATCCCAATAAATGAAGAAATCATTGTTGGTACTGAAAATACAATCGTAATTGCCGTTAAAAACTTCACAATAACATTCAAATTATTAGAAATAATTGTCCCATAAGCATCTATAGTTGAAGATAAAATTTCTCTCGAAATCGCACAGTTTTCTATACATTGTTTATTTTCGATAATCGCATCTTCCAAAAGTACTTTTTCCTCTTTATTTAAAGGAATTATATCTTCCTTTTGTAATCTTTCAAGTACAGTACTATTCGCCCTCAAAGATGTAATGAAATAAACAAGTGACTTTTGAATATTTAAAAAATTTAAAAGCTGTTTATTATTTGTCGAATGATAAGTATTCTTCTCAACCTTTTGAATATCTTCTTCCAAAGAATCTAAAGTAAATAAATATGCCTCAGCCGAATTAAAAATCAATTGAAGTAAAAAACGGACTCTTTTAGAAGTGTCAAAATTCTCTACTTCACCATGTTTAAACTTTTTCAAAAACTCGTGTTCAACCAAAGACACAGTCACTATAAAACCATTATCACATATAATAATTCCTAATGGATAAGTAACATACTTATTTTTTATACTTCTATCTTTCATATAAGGAACATCAATTACAATCAAAGTTCCTCCCTCAAATTTCTTAACCCTAGGAAACTCTTTTTCAACTAAAACCTGCATAATAATAGAAGATTTAATACCACATATAGTAGAAATACTTTGAATCTCTTCCTTAGTAGGATTTACTAAATCAATCCAGCTGTTTTTTTCAAACTGTTCACATAAACTTACTTTATCTAATTCACTTTTAAAAATCTTAATCATATATCCACCTTTTTCTAAGATTAATTTGATATATCATCTATTCTTTATCCATTAACTACTATATCATGATGATAGTTTAATGTAAAGAATTATATGGCAATCGCTTAAAAATATATTAATAAAATGCTTGACAAGTTATAATAATGGAATAACTTTAAAAATCAAATTT
>CALVIJ010000115.1 GCA_944329505.1 uncultured Bacilli bacterium
GTAGCCATTGCTAATAAATTATTATTAAAATTATCTACGCCTTTACTTTCACTAACTTTTTCATCAACATAATTTGTCACAAAACCTCTAGTTGGAAATAACATCATAAGTACAAATATAAGTAAAACTACTAAAACGATTTTAATAAAAACGCCTTTAAGAGTTTCACGTTTTTCATTATTTTCCTCATCGTACATACCCGCTTCCCCCTTTCAGATATGGAAATTATATTAACATAATTACTTACAAAAGTCAAACAAAAGGTAATAATTTTCAAAAAATAAAAAGGATATTTTAAATATCCTTATATTCTGATCTGTACAAGCATGCAGCCTCTATTTCCATAAGCACTTTTAAACTCTAGAACGTCTTTATTACGACTTAAAGTTTGTATACAAGTTTCTCTCACAATGCCTAAACCAATTCCATGGACAATAACTACAATTTCATTACCCATCTTTTTATTGTCATTTATGAAATCGTTAATGGCTACTCTTGCACTTTCTCTATCAAATCCGTGTAAATCTAACTTCGGTAAGCTATCAATGAATACCACTTCATTAATGGTCATTTTTAATAATTTCAGATTTAGCGGCGGCTAAAATTGCCACTGGCACTCTATATGGAGAACAAGAAACATAATCCAAGCCTATCTGATTAAAGAACTCAATACTTTCTGCATCACCGCCATGTTCTCCACAAACACCAAGCTCTAGGTTTTTATTAGATGCTTTAGCAAGTTTAATAGCTACCATCATAAGTTTACCAACGCCCTCTTTATCAATTGTCTTAAATGGATCAAACTTTAAAATGCCTTTTTGATAGTAATCATTGATAAATGCTCCTGCATCATCTCTCGAAAAACCAAAAGTCATCTGAGTTAAATCGTTTGTTCCAAAGCTAAAGAAGTCGGCTTCTTTAGCAATTTCATCTGCCTCTATAATACTTCGTGGAACTTCTATCATAGTTCCAATTTTATATTTAACAGCATTATCTTTATTTAGCCTTTCAGCTACATTTAAAATAATATCCTTTAAATATTTAAATTCACTTACATCGCCAACAAGTGGAATCATAATTTCGGGATTAACTTTTATTCCTTGTTTTATCACTTTTTGAGCGGCTTTGAAAATAGCTGTTGTCTGCATAACTGCAATTTCTGGATAAACAATAGAAAGTCTACATCCTCTAAGTCCCATCATTGGATTAAACTCTTTTAGGGAGTCTATTTTTTTATGTAAGTCTTTAACTGTCATGTTTAAACTACTTGCGAGTTCTTTAACTTCATCTTCTGTCTTAGGTAAAAATTCATGTAAAGGAGGATCCAAATATCTAACAGTTAAAATATTGCCATTAGCTACTTTAAATAATTCTTCAAAATCTTTAGTTTGCATTTTAAGTAGAGTTGTCAAAGCAGAGATACGTTCCTCTTCAGTAGGAGCGACTATCATCTTTCTAATAGCAAATATCTTATCCTTTTCAAAAAACATGTGTTCAGTCCTACATAAACCAATGCCTTCAGCTCCAAAGTTAAAAGCTACTTTGGCATCTCTAGCTATATCAGCATTAGCTCTAACTCCTAGTTTTTTATACTTTTTAGCCCATTCGATCATTGTCAAAAAATTATTGCTTAACTTAGAATCTGTAGATGGAATAATTCCCTCATAAACATTACCAGTCTGACCATCTAAAGATAAATAATCATTACCTGTATATTGTTTGCCATTAATAGTCATGATTTTTTTACTTTCATCAACAACTACATTTTCACAACCGCTTATACAGCACTTACCAATTCCTCTAGCTACAACGGCAGCATGAGATGTCATTCCACCACGAACAGTCATAATACCAGCTGCATATTTCATGGCTTCAATATCTTCTGGAGAAGTTTCCTCTCTAACTAAAATAGTTGGAATTTTTTTATTAAATTTATCTTTAACTTCTTCTGTATTAAAACAAATTTGACCTGAAACGGCTCCCGGAGAAGCCGGTAAGCCTTTAGCAATCGGATTATTTTTTTCTAAAACTTTGCTATCAAAACTCTTATGAAGCATTCCGCTGATATCTTTAAGCTCAAGTCTCATAAGGGCTTCTTTTTGAGTAATTAATCTTTCGTTAGCCATTTCAATGGCAATATTTAATGCGGCTACTGGAGTTCTTTTACCGTTTCTAGTTTGCAACATATAAAGTTTTCCATTTTCTACGGTAAACTCCATATCTTGCATATCTTTATAATGTTTTTCTAATAATTTGCTATAACCTTTTAATTCTTTATATATTTTAGGGTTATCTTTTTCTAATTGTTCAATAGAAATTGGTGTTCTAACTCCCGCTACAATATCTTCGCCTTGAGCTTTAACTAAGTATTCTCCATATAATTTATCTTCACCGTTTGCGGGATTTCTTGAAAATGCTACTCCTGTTAAAGAAGATTCACTCAAATTACCATAGACCATCTCTTGAACATTAACAGCTGTTCCTAAAGTATCTGGAATGTTATTCATTTGTCTATATACTTCTGCACGTTTATTATGCCAAGATCTAAATACGGCTGTAATAGCCTGCATTAATTGAAGTAAAGGTTCTTCTGGAAAATCTTCATTTACTAATTTTTTATAAAGTGCTTTAAATTCATTAGTTAAATTAACCATATCATCCGCATTTAAATCCAGGTCATTTTTAATGCCTTTACGCTCTTTATATTGAGTTAAATATTCTTCAAACTTATCCTTACCTTTGCCTTTTACAACATCGGCAAACATCATAATAAGTCTTCTATATGAATCATAAATAAATCTCTTACTATCATCATCTTTAGCTAAAGCAACAGCTATCTTATCATTTAAACCTAAGTTTAATATCGTATCCATCATTCCTGGCATACTAATGGGAGAACCACTTCTAACTGATAAAAGTAGTGGATTATCTACACTTCCTAAAATTTTGCCTGTCTTTTCTTCAACCCTTTTAATACCTTTTAAAATTTGTTTTTGAACATTTTCATTTACTATCTCACCATCATTATAGTATTAATTACA
>CALVIJ010000116.1 GCA_944329505.1 uncultured Bacilli bacterium
ACGATTATATATACTATTCACCAATTATATTATACCCCCCCCCCCCCATGAAAATTTCAAGTCATAACACAATAATAATACAAAAAAGAACAAGTTTTACACTTGTCTCTTTGTGGGGGTGGTGGGGGTACTACTATAGTGTGTTTAAGTAGACTGCAGTTTAAAAGGCTCGGATTAAATTTTTTTAATGTCTAGATATGTTTAAAATGATGCCCATAGAAGCCAAAGTTATTAACAAACTAGAGCCTCCGTAAGATAAAAATGGTAAAGTTACTCCAGTAACAGGTATTAATCCAATGACGACGCTTAAATTTAAGACAGCTTGAAAACCTAACATGAATATTATGCCAAAGGCTAAATATTTTCCAAACAAGTCTTCACATTTAAGAGCTATTTTAATCGCTTGATATATAATAAAAGAAAAAAGCCCCGAAACAATTAAAACCCCCATAAATCCAAATTCTTCACTGATGATCGAAAATATAAAATCGGTTTGGGGTTCTGGTAAATAGAAATGTTTTTGTCTTGATCCCCCTAAACCATATCCGAATAAACCACCTGGTCCAATGGCGTATAATGACTGTATTATTTGAAAGCCACTACCTAAAGGATCACTCCAAGGGTTTAAAAACGATAGAATTCTTTTCAATCTATATGGGGCAGCTATAATGAGGCCTGCTATACCAGCAATTCCTAAAATACCTATTTTTAAAAAGAATTTTAAGTCTACGCCACCTACAAAAAGTAAACCAATAACTCCCATAACTAAGATTACACCCGTTCCAAAGTCTGGCTGTAACATTATTAATAGAAATACTATCAATGTCAAACCAAGAATAGGCATAACGCCTTTTTTTATATTGCCGATATCTTTACGATTATTATAGAGATATTTACTTGTAAATATTATCATAGCCAACTTCATAAATTCACTGGGTTGAATACCAAAAGATCCGATACCAAACCAACTTTTACTACCATTTCTTTCAGTTCCGATGAATAATACTAAAACAATTAAAGTGAAACAAATTAAAAAGATTTTACTTGCATATTTATAATATTTTCTATAATCAATTTTACTAACTAAATACATTATAATTATACCTAAAAATAAGAATAAACCTTGATTTTTCACATATTTAAAAGGCTCTGAAAATTTATATTCAGCCCAAACACTAGATGATGAATAAACCATAAGAAGGCCGAAAAGTGATAAAACAATGACACTGATAAATAAAGATATATTAAATTTTTTCATAGCCACACCCCATATATTAATGCTGCACAAGATGCGATTAAACCAACAGTCCAAAACAGTTTAACAATGTCGGTTTCTTTCATACCTAATTTTTCAAAGGTATGATGAATTGGTGTCATCGGAAAAACTCTTTTTTTAGTTAATTTATATACAACAATTTGAATCACACAACTTAAAGTTTCTAGTACAAAAACTATGCCAATAACTACTAAGAGTAATTCATGTCTAGTGGTAATAGCATAAGCACCTAAGGTGGCTCCTAATGCAAGTGATCCTGTATCCCCCATAAAAACTTTGGCTTTATTAGTATTGAAAAGGAGAAACCCCAATAAAGCTCCTACTAATACAAAGGCAAAAACGGCAATGTCTTCATAACCTAAAAGCCAACCTGTATTCCAGGATATAATACCAAAGGTTAAGAAACTGATAACAGAAAGGCCACCGGCCAGACCATCTAATCCATCCGTTAAATTTACAGCGTTGCTGCTAGCTACTAAAACAAATAATATGAAAATACCATATAACCATCCGGTGTCTAGTTTAAAATTTAAACTATGAACCCAAAATAATGGCTCATTACCAGATTTCATAAAAAGATAGAAAAATACAATAGCAACAATTACTTGTAAAGTGAATTTTTGGCTTTTAGTTAATCCTTTGTTGTCATGTTTTTTAATAATCAAATAATCATCGATAAAACCAATAATACCGTAACTTACAAAGGTGAAAATGATAATTGTTAAAGTATATGTGACTTCTATTTTTTTGAGATAAATGAAAATTAAAGTAATCATTACAGTAGGCAAGATAAAGATTAATCCACCCATAGTTGGGGTTCCTATTTTTGATTCATGTGTTTTTCGTAGGTAAACACTTAAGCTTTGGTCAGCATGAAATTTTTTTAAAAGAGGAATGGCTATTAAACCTGTTAGGGCAGCAAAGATGAAGCCGATCATCATTGCCATGATTGATTTGATTAATATGAGCATTTTATCACTCCTATTCTGTGAATAGTCTGATGGTACTTCCTTCATCTAATTTGGTTCCAGCATCTGGTGATTGGTGAATAACGGTTTCTCCATTTCCTTCTACTGATATTTTAAATCCTTCTAATTCTTTTTTAGCATCGTTTATGTTTTTATTTATTACATTAGGAACGGTTAATGTTTTAGGATCTGGCCATTTGTATTTTTTTTCTTTTCCTCCATCGCTTTTTTCAATGTTTAAAGCTTTGATGCAATCTTTGAGAACGGCTTTAGATATCGGTCCAACGGTAGTACCACCGTATTGAACGGTTCCTTTTGGATTATCAATAGCAATGTAAACAACGACTTGAGGATTGTCGGCTGGAAGAAAGCCAATAAAAGATAATATATAGTTATTAGATAAATATCTACCGTTTTCAACTTTTTGAGCGGTTCCAGTTTTTCCACCTACTCTATATCCATCGATATATGAAGTTCGTCCACTACCATTAGCAACGACATTTTCTAAAGCTTCTCTTACTTTAGCACTGGTTTTTTCACTAATAACTTGTCTGACTTTAGTCGGCTCATTGGCTTTAATAACGGTGTTAGTTTCTGGTTCATTGATACTTTTAACGATATATGGTTTATATAATGTTCCACCATTTATGGCTGCACTAACAGCGGTAACTTGTTGTAACGTCGTCTATTAAATGAAACTTTCTACCCAAGTTATCAGAGAATATATTTATGCTTTCTCCTGTTTTTATATAAATATCTAGTTTTATCTTTTTATTCTCTTCT
>CALVIJ010000117.1 GCA_944329505.1 uncultured Bacilli bacterium
ATTATACAAATTTGATAATTGAAACACTAAATACACCATTACTATTTTGATTGGTGCATTTAAAAATTCAGTTCAATAATTTTTAAAATATTATAATTAATATAGAATGGTGAGAAATTAAATGTTATAATAATTGAAATAATTTTAATATGGTTAAAAATAAAAAGGAGGTATATCTATATGAATGAAAAGGATTTACAGGTTACTAATCGTGATTTCTTAATTTATAAAGATGATAATGGTGATGTTAAAGTAAGTGTGATGCTTATTAATCATGATTTATGGTTAACACAAGATCTAATCGCTGGATTGTTTGGAACAGCACGAAGTACTATTACTGAGCACATAAATAATATTTTAAAAGAAGGCGAACTTAAGGAAGAAACTTTTGTCGGAATTTCCGACGGAAGTTCTGGTGGCAGAAGACCTAAGATTTATAATCTAGATATGATTATTGCTGTTGGATATCGTGTTAATTCAAAAAAAGCTACAAATTTTAGAATATGGGCAACAAAAGTGTTAAAGGAGTATATGATAAAAGGCTTTGTGATGGATGATGAAAGACTTAAAAATCCTAATTATATTTTTGGCGAAGATTATTTTGATGAACTTTTAGAAAGAATAAAAAATATTCGTTCTAGTGAAAGAAGATTTTATCAAAAAATTACTGATATATATTCACAATGTAGTATAGATTATGATAAAGATAGTGAAATAACAAAGACTTTTTTTAAAACAGTTCAAAACAAATTACATTTTGCAGTTACAGGAAATACGGCTGCGGAAATAGTTTATAATAGGGCTGATGCAGATAAAGAAAATGTGGGTTTAACTAATTGAAAAAGCAGTCCTGATGGGCCTATTTATAAATATGATGTCCTAACAATTCTAATTTTGATAAATTTATATTATAAGTTTCTAATATGGAAAATAAATAATAAATTAGGAAGGTGAGATTATGAAAAATTTTAAAAAAGTAGTTGGAGATAGGATATATTTATCTCCTAAAAGTACATTTGATGAGGATGTAGAAAAGTATACTAAATGGATGAATGATTTTCAGGTTACTGATTATATTGGTAGTAGTAGTAAAATTGTTACATATAATGGTGAAAAAGAGTGGCTTGAAGAAATGACTAAAAATAGAAAAGATAAAAATTTTGACATTGTTACTTTAGACGAGGATAAGTTAATTGGAACGGTTAGTTTAGATGGTTTTAATTTTACTGATAGAAGTGCAGTTTTAGGAATATTTATAGGTGATGCGGACTATAGAAGTCATGGATATGGAACTGAAGCTATAAAGCTTATGTTGGAATATGGTTTTAAGTATCTGAATTTACATAGTATTAGATTAGATGTTTTAGATGTTAATGAAAGAGCTCATAAGTGTTATTTAAAGTGTGGATTTAAAGATACTGGATGTGATAGAGATAGAGTATTTTTAAATGGAAAATATTATAATATGTTGCACATGGATATACTTGAAAATGAGTTTGATGGAGACTTTATAAGAAATAAAAATGTTTAATAAAAAAACATAATTACTAAGTTTAAAGTAGTTATGTTTTTATTCTTCATATATTTCTTCATATATTGGTTTATTTTTATTTAAAAGGTATATTATTTCTGTTTCAATGATGATAAAAATAAGTCCATATAGTACAGCTATTAATCCAAAAACATATAATCCGGAAATTAATACTAAAATACCAATTATTCTAAGGATTACACTTAATTCTATTTTTTCATTATTTTTGTGAATAAACAAAGCGATAATGTCATAACTTATGATGGAAGATTTTTGACTTAGACATAAATAATGTCCGATGCCAACAAGTATTCCAGCAAGAACAATACATATAATTGGTGGAATAGCTAGAGAGAGGTTTGTTAAATGAAACCAATCAAAAAAAACTATATAACATAAACCACTATAACAGGTTTTAAAGAAAAAGTGTTTACCTAAGAATATTAAACTAAAAAGTAATAGTAATATGGCAATGGTTGTAGTAATATATGTAATATCAATTTTTAGAAAGTGGGCAATGATAAGAGATGTACTGGTAATTCCACCATCTATCATATTATTAGGTACAGTTAAAAATGCATAAGATGCAGTTAATAGCAAATTACCTAACGTGATGATGAGTATAGTTTTCATTGTTATCAGCTCCCTATTTTAATATTTTACTTTAAAAATAAATTAAAATAAAGGCTTTTATTTTATAAAATGAGTTATTTTATATAAGTTGACATTTCTGCTTTTAATGATAAATGGTATTTAATAATATAAAAAGCCCTTTAAAATCAAGGACTAATTTCATATTGGAGCCACAGTCGAGCCTATCTCGAACTTTTGCTCAAAACAAGACTGATAAATATCAAATCTATTAATATTTATTTTACCAAACTATGATGATTTAATCAATGCACCATTTTTATTAAAGTGGTAAAAAATCGCGAAATTCTTTAAGTCCTTTATAAAACTTAGACCAATTGTTATTTTCTTCTAAAAAGTTTATTCCTTTCATAGTTACTGTATCAATAGATTTTACTATATGAATGTTACCATCTAAAAAAATAGATACTTTTTTAGGGTTTAAATAATTTTCGTTTTTCATTAACATTATTATTTCTATAAATTGTTGTTCTGTAATATCGTAATCATTAGCAGTAGGAATACTATCTCCTTCTAATATTTCTTTTAAAATACTATAAATAATTTTCTTGATTTTGTTAGAACTCATATTGTTTATTTTCCTCCCAAGTAATAGCTGTTTAATGATATAGTAATGAAAATGCAAAAAATTTTGTTTTGATTTTAGAATATTATATATAATTTATTTTTTCATCTTTTAAAATAGCATCAATATATTCTATTGTGTAATCACGAATA
>CALVIJ010000118.1 GCA_944329505.1 uncultured Bacilli bacterium
AAATTTCAAGTCATAACACAATAATAATACAAAAAAAGAACAAGTTTTACACTTGTCTCTTTGTGGGGGTGGTGGGGCTGTTTTATATTACACCATCATGAATACACTCGGAACAAATAGTAATATAGCAGCTGCTATTAACATAACAATACCGGCAATTAGTCTATTATATGTTCCAATAGTATTTTCAACAAATATTTCCTTAACAATTGTATTTACAACAGCGAATAAAATGAAACTAGCAATTAAATAACTTATGAAATATAATGCCATATGCATTACATAACTACCGCCTGTCACATTTTGAATTTCTAATACTGCTTTGAAAAGTTCAGGTGAACTATTCGCCTGGTTAACTAAGGTAAATGTTACAATAACACTTGTAATTATTATGCATATAGCATATAAAATCATTTGTTTTTTACCAAATAGTTCTTGAATGATTTGTAGAATACTCTTTTTAGGAACATTTATTTTCATATGAGCATCAATACTAATCGCAGCAATTATAATTGCGATGATTGATATAAAACTTCTAATAAATGTTGTTTGGTTAATTGTAAATTCTAGGTTTGTCAAAGCAAAAATCATATATGTGATTGCACTGGTTAAAACAAAGATACTACCTAATATCCAACGTTTTTTCTTGTTATATACAGAAAGTAAGATACCAAACAATAATAACATTATCCACAAAGATCCTAAATTTATAGCATCGCTCATTCCTTCAGTTAAGGCTAATGTGGCTGTGTCTACTTTTGTAGCATCGACATTACCTAATAATGAAAAATGAATGGTTGGATTTTCTTGCAAGGCTATATCACTTGGTACAGCACTTCCCTTTTGAATTATATCGACAACGTTTAAGTTGTTTTGCTTTAAATTATCAAAAATAGCCTTTTTTATATCTTTAGCTATATCGTCATTAAATCCTGTAAAATCTCTATTCCCAACAACTAAATATGGGACTCCCTCATTATCATCGTCAAATACGGTTCTGACTTGGGCTAATAAATTTTCATTTTCCTTATTATTCCACACTTCGTATTTTTGGACGTTTAAGTTTTCTCCTAACTGTTTTTGTAAAACTTCTAGATATTCTTCTTCTTTTGCACAGTGTGGACAGCCATCGCCATAGAATAAGGTGACATTTGCTTCTTCAGCTTGGGCTTGGGTAAATGGTAATACTAAAAGTAAAGTTAATAGAAATAATATTTTTTTGATTTTCATATAGATTCTCCTTACATTAATTTTTTATAACTTTCATCGAAAGCTTGTAAAAAGTTTTCAATGTCACTTTCCGCTGTTTTTTTAGAAATACTTATTCTGATACTGGTTTTAGCTTTTTCTTCATCATTAGTTAAAGCTAGTACTGGTTTAGAAGCTTCGCCAGTTGAACAAGCACTTTGCGTTGAAATATATACTTCTTTTTCTTCTAAGCTATGAAGTAATGTTTCTGGTTTTATGCCTTTAATACTTATATTTAAAATGTGAGGAATAGAGTTTTCATTACTATTTATAGAAACATTTGAATAATTAGATAATTTTTCTTTTAAGGTTTGGTTAAATTGTTTTACTTTTAAAATATCATTATCGATATTTTCATAACTTAATCTTAAAGCTTTAGCTGTAGAGGCGATTAGTTCTGTTGGTGGAGTTCCACTTCTGAATGTTGTTGTACTTTTACCACCAGCTATTAATGGTTCAATGATAAGATTTTCTTTTTTATATAAAACGCCTATTCCTTTGAAACCAAAGAATTTATGAGCAGAAAAGCTTGCGGCATCGACATCTGTTAAATCAAATGTAATTTTTCCGACAGCTTGAGTTATATCACTATGAAAGATTATTTTAGGATATTTTTTTAATAATTTTCCTATTTCTTCGATGGGCTGGCGAATACCAGTTTCACTACTTACCATAGCGATTGTTACTAAGATGGTATCATCGGTCAGTAATTTTTCTAAGGTATCTAATTTAACTAAACCGTTTTCTAGTGGGACATAATCTATTTTAAAGCCTTTTTCTTCTAACTGTTTTAAAGGAGCATAAATCGATGAATGTTCTAAAGCGGTTGTAATGATATGTTTTCCCCTATTTTGAAATTTTTCCATTGCTTTAATTATTGTGTTATTGCTTTCTGAGGCTCCTGATGTATAGATTATTTCATTTGGTTTTATGTTTAAGATATTTGCTATTTGGTTTGTACTAGCATCTATCAAGTGTTTAGTTTTGCTTCCTAATTTGTGTAAAGAATTTGGGTTGCCTACATATTTTGAAGCTTTAATAAAGGTATCTAAAACTTCGTCATCAACAGGAGTTGTCGCACTATAATCTAAATATGTCATGTTTTCTCCTTTCTACTTAACTGTATCAAAACCACTACGTTTGAATAGTTTTTCTAAATCATAATTTGAATAATAAATCATTGTTGGTCTACCATGTGGACAGTTAAATGGATTTTTACATTTTCTTAAATCATTTATTAAGGCTTCCATTTCTTCCATCGTAATATTCGTATTAGCTTTTATAGCATGTTTACAGCTCATCATGGTCGCAACTTTTTCGTTGAATTTTTCGATGCTGAAATCTTTACGTGTCGCAATGACAATTTCAATGATTTTTCTAATTGACTCTTCTTCATGACCTTGTGGAAGCCATGCGGGATGTTCTTTTACAATAATTGAATTAATACCATATTCTTCTATTTTGAATTTTAAATCTTCTAAAATATGCATATTTTCTTTTAAGATTATAAATTCATCTGTTGATAGTTCGATAGTAATTGGAAAAAGTAAAGGAGTTGATGCAATATTAGGTTTTCCCATAGCTTCTTTACTTTTTCCAATTACTATCGAACTATCAACAGATGAATTTAT
>CALVIJ010000119.1 GCA_944329505.1 uncultured Bacilli bacterium
TTGTCGTTTAGAAATTTTTAATGAGGATTTCCTTTTGTCTTTAATATCGTTAATCTTTTGTAATATGATATTGTTTTTTTTGTTATTACTTTTAATTTTTTTGGTTTTTTTTCTCATTATTTATCACCTCACTTTTAGTTTTAACATATTTTATTATAGGGGGAGTGTATGCACAAATTATTTATTGAAAACTATATAAAACAAATTAACAAATCTGATATTTTAGAGTTTGCTAATAAGAATAATATTCAGCTTTCTGAAAAAGATGTAGATATATTATACCACTATTTAAAGAATAAATGGCAAGATTTATTATATGGAAATTCAACAAAAATTTTTAACGAACTTGAGAAACAGTTCGACTCTGATAAATTTTTAGCCATAAAAAATTTATATTATTTTTATTTTGATAAGTATCAAGATTTTTTGTAGTAATTTCTAATGTCATCTAAAAGGTTTGGATTAAATTTATTTTCTTTAATCATTTCAATTTCTTGTTTATATGGGGCATAAGTTCGATCTTTGCCACCACTTATGCTTACATAAGGAGTTTCTAAGATTTTAGGAACTCCTTTTAGTTTTTCGTTATAAATTATTTTTATAATATTTTCAAATCCAATTGTACCAAACCCAATGTTTTCATGACGGTCTTTATGGGCTCCTTTTTCATTTTTACTGTCATTTATATGAATACAACCAATTTTATCTAGTCCTATTATTTTGTCAAATTTTTCTAATAAGTTATCAAAATTTTTAACATCATAACCCGCATCATTTAAATGGCAGGTGTCTAAGCAGACAAGTAGTCGGTTATTATTCTTGACATTGTCTAAAATAGTTTTTATTTCTTCAAAATTTTTCCCAAGTTCAGTTCCTTTTCCAGCCATAGTTTCTAAACAAATTATTGGACCTTCTTCTTCCTCTAAAACAGCATTTAATCCGGTTATGATGTTATGTAATCCGGTTTCTATTCCTAGTCCGACATGGCTTCCAGGATGAAGAACAACTTTTTTAATACCCAAACTTTCTGCTCTTTTTAGTTCTTGTTTCAAAAAGTTTATAGCAAAAGCATATTTATCTTCATCGTTATTATTAGCTAAATTTACGATATAGGGAGCATGAATTATCACATCATTTATATCTATATTATTTTCTTTCATCAATTCTTTTGCTTTATTTGTTTTGGCTTCGTCTATTTTACCTCTAATGGTATTTTGAGGAGCTCCCGTATAAAACATAAAGGTATTTTCTCCATAACTTAGAGCTTCTTTAACTGTGCCAAATAATCCATCTTCTTTATTAAAAGATACATGACTTCCAATAATTAATTTTTCCATAAAAATCACCTAGAAATATAATACCACATTTCTAGGTTACTCACCTACTAAATCACCTAAAACTTTAAAACTTCCACCAATTATTTTTTGAATAACTTTTTCTGTAGTATTAGATATGGAAAGTCCGGCTTTAGAGATAGTATTTTGATAATTTTGGTTGTTGATATCAATATATTCTTCTAGATCGATATTTTTTCCTTCTTTAACGTCATTTTCAAATTTTTCTATTTGTTCATTTGTTAAAGCCACCTTTTTACTATTACGATATTCAAAATATCCTGTACTTTGAGATAAATAAAGAGCAAAAAAGGTAATAAAACTTATAAAAATAAAATATCTAAAAATTTTATTTAATTTTTTATGATTCATTGATATATTCTCCTATAATTGGAGCAAGAAGTTCAATGGTGTTTAAAACTTCGTCGATGGTATTTTCAGGACCACCGATTTCTATTAATATAATATTAGGATTTAAATCTTGATTGTATATACCATTAGACCCTACTCCACCTTTACTAATAATTCCTCTTGTTAAAGAAGGGTATTTGACTTTTATTTTATCGTTTATAGTATTAGCAACATTTAAGTTGGCTTCATAATTATCATGATCTTCACCGATTACAAAAGAAATTTTTGCACATGATTTGTTGTTGATTATAACCGTTGATTTATCTTTAGAAAGAGCATCTCTATGAAGATCAATTATTAATTTATAACCCGAATATTTGTTTAAAGAGTCGGTTAGAAATTTACGACTAGCTACATAGCTTTTACTATATTTCATATTGTTTAAATTTAGATAATCAACAATATTATCTTCCATAACGTCGGCTTTTATATTTTGTTTGGCTAATTTATCTTGTAAGATATAAGAGGCCATCATAACTCCTGGTTTTATATTATAACCTTCTAATGCCTCACCTTGGTAAGCTTCACTTTGATGAGTATTATAAATATATACTGTCGGATTTACTTCTAATTTTTGAACTTCCTCTATTTGAGGATTACTAACATAAGCCATAGGGGTATCATTAGCTTTAAAGTGAAATGTATTTTCTAAAATGGATACTGGTTCATTAACGTTTAAAACTTTAGAAAATAATTTAGAAATTAAATCATCTGCTTTTTTTTCATAAAGTAAGTGATAGTTGGAATCAATCATCAGGGCTTTAATAAAATCTTCATTTGAATCAACTAACTTGAGGTTCATTATTACATTGAAAGATAATTCATAACCTAAAAACATGACAAATGCATAAAAAATCAATCTAAATTTAAATTTTCTTTTTTTCTTTAATTTGACTTTTTTCATATAATCCCTCATTTCTATACAATTATATGAAATGTGCAATAAATAAAATGTAGAAAAAAACAAAGTAATTATTACTTTGCTTCTTTTAGTTCTTTGTGCAGAGCACTATTTAAGCCACTACTGATAACTTCAGCTATTTTAGCTATCACAAAATCTTCTTCTTTTGGTGTAACCATTAAATTAAAACCAATTGGAGAT
>CALVIJ010000120.1 GCA_944329505.1 uncultured Bacilli bacterium
GAAATAACATTAAATTATAAGGGGGAAAAAATTAAAACATTATATATTGGTGGTGGAACTCCAAGTAGTCTTAATTTAAACGAATTAGAAAAATTATTTTCAATTTTAAAAACATTTGATTTAGATGAAAATGCTGAGATAACTATTGAAACTAACACTGAGGATTTAACTAAAGAAAAAATAGATTTACTAAAAAAACACGTTAATCGTTTAAGTATTGGGATTCAAACATTTAATCAAAATATTTTGAAAAAATTAAATCGAAAATTAAATCTTACCAATTTAAAATTAGCTTTTAAAAACTTTAATAATATAAACGTTGATTTAATGTATGGTTTTAGTACTCAAAATATAGAGGATTTAAAAAAAGATATCCAACAAATAATTGATTTAAATCCCAAACATATTTCTACTTATTGTTTGATTTTAGAACCACATACAAAATTGTATATTGAAAATTACGAACCTTTAAATGATGATAATGAAAGAGATATGTATGATTTTCTTGTAAAAACATTAACTGAACAAGGTTATATTCAATACGAGTTAAGTAACTTTTCTAAAAAAAATTATCAATCCAAACACAATCTAGTTTATTGGAACAACGAAAAATACTATGGCTTTGGATTAGGAGCAAATGGATATATCAACAATATCAGATATGAAAATACTAGAAGTTTAACTAATTATTTTAAAGGAAATTATATTCTAAATCAGCACGAAGTCCCACTATATGAACAAATCCAAGAAGAATTCTTTGTTGGATTGAGAAAAATTTCTGGGATAAATAAAAATAAATTCTATGAAAAATATAACATTCATGTCAAAGAAATAGATATCGTAAAAAGCTTACTAAACCAAAGATTACTATTAGAAAATAAAGAAAATCTATACCTAAATCCTGATTATTTATATACTTCCAATGAAATATTATTAAATTTTCTTGAAATAGACGATTCTACTTTACACAAACATTAGTTTGTGATAAGCTTAAAATAGGTGATAACATGAAAGATAATTTTAACAAAGAACTTACATACATAAAAAATCCAAAATATAGAGAAAACGCGAAGAGACTTATTGAGTTGCTTCCAGACTATTTCTATGAAGTAGCCGCTAGCTCAACTGGCAAATATCATCCTGCCTTTGCTCTAGGTGAAGGAGGTTTAGTTAGACATACTAAAGTTGCTGTCAAAATTGCCCATGAACTTTTAAACAATGACAGTATAGGTTATTCGTTTACAAACGATGAAAAAGATTTAATGATAATTGCCTTAATTATGCATGATGGTTTAAAACATGGGAAAGTTAAAGAAAAATACGTTAAATTTGATCATCCGATTTTAATGGCTAACTATATTAAAGAAAATAAAGATAAAACTACACTTAGTGAAAATGAAATCAACTTTTTATCAGATATTATATCAAGTCATATGGGGCAGTGGAATACAAATCCTTATAGTGATGTTGTTTTACCTGTTCCTCATAATAAATATCAGAGATTTGTTCACATGTGTGATTATCTAGCTAGTCGTAAATTTATAGATGTTAAATTTAATAATAATGAAATAGAGGAGTGATTGAAATGGCTAAATGGGATAAAGATTATTTAGATCTATGTAAAAGAATATTAAATGAGGGAACAGAAGTTGAAAATAGAACAGGAGTAAATACCATCAAAGTACCATCACACCACTTTCACTTCGATATGGAGGAAGAATTTCCAATTCTTACAACCAAACAATTATTTATAAGACAAGCTGTCCTAGAAATGCTATGGATTTACCAAGAGCAGTCAAATGATGTTAGATGGCTTCAAGAAAGAAACGTTCATATATGGGATGAGTGGGAAGTCGATGAAGATGGAATATATCGTATATATGAAGCACCTAGTGAAGAAACTCCTTATGATAAAGATCGAGAAGTACCTGTATTAGACCCATATAGTGTACCTGTCCATAATCATAATGGAAAACTAGACTATAAAAAAGATGAAGATGGTAATATTCTAACAGCAAAAAGTCTAAGTGAAGAAAATAGTCTTAAAATGTATCCAGATAGAGAAACTGTTAAGAAAAATATCAAAACAGCCAAATTTTATGGTAAAGAGTACGCTCATACGATTGGAACTGCCTACGGGTATATTGTTGGTAAATTTGAATCTATTCAGCACCTAATAAACAATTTAAAAAATAACCCAAATGATCGAAGAAATGTTATAAGTTTATGGCAAGACGATTATGTTAATACAGCAGTTTTACCATCATGCGTTTGGTCTAGTGAATGGGATGTAACCAACGGTCAATTAAATGCCTGGGTTCATCAAAGAAGCTGTGATGTCCCACTAGGATTACCATTTAACGTAACTCAATATTCAGTATTACTTCATATGCTTGCCCAAGTAACCGGCCTAAAACCAGGAACAATCGACTGGAGTATTAAAGATGCTCATATATATTTAAATCAAATTGATGGAATTAAAGAGCAAATTCGTCGTGGCGAAGAACTGGAAGATCTAGCTGCTCCAGAATTATGGCTAAATCCTGAAGTAATGGATTTCTTTGAATTTGACAGTTCCAAAGAATGTAAAGATGTCAAATTATTAAATTATAAACATCATGGAAAAATAAGATTTCCTCTAGCCCA
>CALVIJ010000121.1 GCA_944329505.1 uncultured Bacilli bacterium
CAGATAGTAAATGGGATGATATTGATAGTAGTAGGAAAAAAGCACATATTGAAGCATATAAAATTAAAAATAGCGATAAATATGAAGATGCTAGTAATGCAGAGAAAGCAAAATTGTCTGATTTGCATCAAAGTTTTTTAAATAAATAATTTGAAAGATTAAGGATTTATGAAAGTATTAGATGCTATGTTTAGAAATAAAATTGGGGCTATATATAAAATGAAACTATTCGATAATCGAGTTTCTGTATATAAAAAGATTGTAGAAATAAAAAGCGATATGGAAAATCATGCTTTGAAAGATTTTCAAGATATGAATTTTTCTGCTTGGTTTGTATTGCAGGCTAATGAAAAACGAATAAATAATAATTTTGTAAATGGTGATATTTCTGAGAAAGATTATGTAAATTTAATTAATACATGCCATTATGCGATGAAACAGGTGATTGCCAATTACATTGATGAACAAGATGAAAGTACAGTATATGGTATTTTAAAAAATGGTTTGAAACGAATAAAAAAGGAAAATATTCATTTACAAAATATTGATAAAATGGAATTTGATTGGTGGAAGCAAATTGAAGTTTCAGCAGAACTTGCTCAATTGACTATCACTCAAATTGTAAATAGTGGAGAGTATTCTCGAGCCGTAAGAGATAATAAACAAATAATAAAACATCATGTAAGAAAACATTTAAATAAAGGAGGATATAATTAAATGAATTACTTAATTCCAGCAAATTCGAAAAAATCTATGCTTATTTTTGGAGCATTTACAACATTTGATTTAATTTTATTTGGTGTAGGTATTGCTGCAACACTGTTACTATTATTAATAATATCGCCAAATTCATTGCTTACAGCGGTTATTGATTTGATGCCGGCGATAATATGTGGATTTTTGGTGTTGCCAATACCAAATTATCATAATATTAGAATTGTTATTCAAGAGTTGTATCAATTTTATACTACAAGGCAAAAATTTGTATGGAAAGGTTGGTGTGTGAACGATGAGTTCAGTGAGTCGAAGCAAGTACACAAATGATTTTGTTCCAATAAGATCAATTACAAATGGAGTTATTATTTGTGATAATAATGAAAAAGTAACAGGAGTTAAAATAACTCCAAGAAATATCTTTATTTTGGAACCTGATATGCAAAATATGATTATTAATAATTTGCGAAATGTTTATAATTTAATTGACTATGAATTTTGGATTATAGCAGCTGATAGACCAGTTGATATTACTGCTTATTTATCTAGATTACAATTACTTTATAATCAGCAAACAAGTCCGGTTAAGAGAAAGTTAATTTTAGATGATATTAATAAAGCTAATATGTTTACAACAACTATTAATGTTGTTGATACCGAATTTTACTTGCTTTTTAAAGAAAAAGATATGGATAAAATTCAGAAAAAGATAAGATCTTTAATTCAAGCTTTTGCGAGTGCTGGACTTAATGCCACACAAACATCAAATGATGATTTAAGAGTTATTTTAGATAATTTCTTAAATGGTGGTTCAACTACTACGTTTGGGACGGTGATGAGTTAATGGATATAAGAACACAGATTGCACCTAAAGGGTTGGAATTTAAGCCTAGTAGTTTTATTGCTAGTGATAAATATTCTACAATAATGACAGTTATTAGTTATCCAAAAGTTATTACACCTGGATTTTTGGCTAATTTAACTAGTATGGCAGGTATTAAAATGGTAATAAAACATATACCGCTTCCATTTGGGGTTATTAATAAAATGATTAATAAAGAAATTGCTGATTTAAAAGTACGTTATCAAGAAGAAAGTGATCTTACGATTCAAGAAAAACTTAGAATAGATTATGAATCTTTAGAGGAATTTATAAAGCAATTAGCAGCTAGTCAGTCTAAAATATATGATTTTCAATTGCATCTTATGATTACTGCGGATTCTGAGGAAGAGTTAACTACTAAGAAATTACAACTAAGAAGTTATTTAGAAGCTATGGATATGCGTGCTATTCCTTTAAGATTTGAACAAGAAAAAGTGCTTAAAAGTATGCTTCCAATTTTTCCTAAACAAGATATTGAAGATAGAATAGGAACGCCAATTCCTTCTCCAACTTTAGCAGCTATGTATCCATATGTCTTTGATAGTATAAAAGATCCAGGACTTTCAACATTGCTTGGTGTGGATTTTTCTGGTGGAGTTGTCTTGTTTAATCAATTTTTATATCAAATTCAAAAAGAACATAACCGAAATAATGCTAATATGATTATTTTAGGTACTTCGGGTAGTGGTAAGTCTACTGCTGCAAAATTACTTTTGAGAAGTCATATTAGAAATAATTATAAGATGGTTTTAATAGACCCTGAAGGCGAATTAGAAGAGATGACTAGACTTTATGGTGGAGACTTTATTGATTTAGGTAAAGGTGGAGAATTTGGTATGATTAATCCACTAGAAGTTATTATGGATGCCGATGATGAAGAAATTAAACAAGGTATGGGTTATGCAGTTCTTACTAGATCTTTACAAACGGTAAAAGCATTTATGAAATATTATGATCCTTCTATTACAGAAGATGTCATTAACGTATTTAGTGAAATGGTACAAGAAACTTATAAACGTTTCGGTATT
>CALVIJ010000122.1 GCA_944329505.1 uncultured Bacilli bacterium
AGCTTGAAAAAGGATATATCGATTTCGATGTTCCTGAACCTAAAATTATTACTGATGAACAAGGTAAAGCTATTGATATTCAAAGAAGAATTCAAGATGTTGGTGAAAATTTAATTGAGGACTTTATGATTATGGCTAATGAGACGGTAGCTAGTACTATTGCTTATATGGATTTACCATTCATTTACCGTGTTCATGGTTTACCTGATGAAGAAAAGATTAAAAATTTCTTGCACTTTGTAAATGTTTTGGGTTATAAGGTTAATGCGAATATGAAAAATATTACACCAAAAACAATTCAAAATATTTTAGGCCAACTTAAAGATAAAAAAGAGTATAGTATTTTATCTTCAATGCTTCTTAGAAGTATGCAGAAAGCGGTTTATGACAATGTAAATATTGGACACTTTGGTTTAGCTAGTAAATTTTATACACATTTTACTTCACCAATTAGAAGATTTCCGGATTTAACAGTTCATAGACTTCTTAGAACATATTTATTTAATCATAATATTGATAACCAAGTAGTTGATTATTATTCTAGTACTTTACCTGAGGTCGCAAAGCATTCATCTGAAAGAGAAATGGCAGCTACGCAGTGTGAGAGAGATGTCGATGATATGAAGATGGCTGAATATATGGAAAGTCATATTGGTGAGATTTATAAGGGTGTTATCAGTACGGTTACTAATTATGGAATTTATGTAGAACTTCCTAATTTAGTTGAAGGTATGATAAAGTTAGATGAATTAGATGATGATTATTATTTCTATGATGAGTCTACATTTAGTTTAGTTGGTAAAAGAACTAAAAGAAGATATATGCTTGGAGATAAAATAGAAATTATAGTTGACGGTGTAATAAAAGAAAAGGGGCTTATTAATTTCAAACCATATAAAAAAGGTGATAAAAATGGAAATAATAAACAGGAAAGCGAAGTATAATTATCAAATTTTTGAAACAGTTGAGGCTGGTATTGTTTTAACTGGAACAGAAATTAAATCTTTAAGAGCAGGGAAGGCTAATATAAGAGATAGTTATGCGAGGATTAAAAATAATGAAGTATATATTATAAATATGCATATAAGCAGTTATGAAAATGGAAATATTTTTAACCATGATGAAACTAGAGAAAGAAAGCTATTACTTCATAGAAAAGAAATTCTAAAATTTCGTGATAAGATTAAATTAGAGGGATATACTTTAGTTCCTTTAAAAGTTTATTTGAAAGATGGAAGGGCTAAGGTATTGATTGGTCTAGCTAAAGGTAAGAAAAATTATGATAAAAGAGAAGATATTAAGAAAAGAGATATTGAAAGAAATATTAGATCAAGACTTAAAAAATAGTTAGGCGTTTTTATGTATGGATGATAATGATATTGTAAAGTATACTAGTATTAGTAAAGAGTGGACTACCGAAGATGAAAAAAATGATTTTATATGTAAGTGTGAACCTCTTATTCAACGTTTAAATAGTATTATATCAAAGTTATCTGAAGTCACTAATGGTAGTGTTGTTTTAGATAATATTGCTCAGGTTTATTTGAATAAAATTTTGAATTTAGATTCGGAATTAAAACAAAGCGGTCATTCTATTTTTGAAAAAGGTAGTGTTTTGATTGATTTAGATTTTTATTTTTTAAATAAAATGGAAAAATCTATAAATAAATTATCCATATTAATTGATGTTTTAGAGCGTATTGTAATTATATATACTTTGTCTGAAACAGTGAATTATTATGCTAATAGGGCAATAAATATTTTTACTAAAAGCTTTATAGATTTGAAAAGAGAGATATCTGATTTTACAGTAAATAAAAATCTTGCGGAAATTTGTGTTTCAAATTTTTCTGATTTAAATAATTATGAGTATTATCAACAAGGTGATTTTAATAAACATTATGAGTCTATATTAGCATATTTATCTAACATAGGAGCAGAATCAGCTATACAAGATTTTCCTATTTTAGTTGCTCCGGTAATTGAAAATAGAGAAGAAAAATTAATGAAAAATAATGATTTTAATGATGGGATACGTTATATATACTAATTTGTAAAAAAGGCTTTTGTATGGTATAATATAAAAGCTTTATAAATTGGGGTCGTTTTGGGTTCGACAGGAATATGGAAAAATAAATGGCAAGTCGGAGTGACACGTTAAGTCTAAGCTTAAATATAACTGGAAACAGAAATAATTACGTACCATCATTTGCCTAGGGTTGGCAAGGTACACCCTTTTAATTTCTTGACTTCCGAGAAATTTTAAGGGTTCGCTTTTAGGAAGTTATATCGTTATTTAGCCTAGAAGTAGCGATGAATTTTATAGGCTTACTAATTTAGTAGTTGTTAGTTACTAATCTTTATTAGGACATTTTTTAACTAACTAAACTTGTAGATGTTTATTTGGAAGTGTTTCTGGACAGGAGTTCAATTCTCCTCGGCTCCACCAGATTGATAATTGCTCGAACGTACGAGTTATAATATAGAGGACTTGTAATAAGTTCTTTTTTATGATATGATTAGTATGTAAGCAAGA
>CALVIJ010000123.1 GCA_944329505.1 uncultured Bacilli bacterium
TTCTTTTACGTTATCATTAAATTTTTGAATAAAATTCTCTTCGCTCCCTGATATATTACGAGCTAAAGCTTTAGCCGCATCAGCTCCAGATGGAAGTAATAGGCCATATAACAAATCTCTATAAGTAACAACTTCTCCTTTAGTAAAACCTGCAGTAACCGCATTCGCTTCGATTAACCCTTCAAAATCTTCTGAAGTTAAAACAACTTGTGCATCTAAATCATCGATATTTTCTAAAGCTACTAAAGCTGTCATTATTTTTGTTAAACTAGCAATCGCCCTAACTTCATCAGCATTTTTTTCATATAATACTTCCCCACTATCTAAATTATATAAAATAGCATTTTCAGAACTGATATCAAGTTCTATCGCATTCGCTTTAAAAGTAAATAATATAAAAGTTAAAACGAATAATAAAATTTTTTTCATATTATCCTCCAATTTAATTATACTTTTTTATACTTTGTATATGATCATCACTTATTTGTATACATTCACTATAACATAAGCATTACATCTTGTGAATGGATTTTGATAAACTTTATTAATTTGTAATAAACGTTTGTATTTTCTATATAAAAAAAGAAGTTTACAACTTCACTTAAAACCTCTTTTTATAATTTATCTTTTGAGTGCTACCGCACCATAAGAACTCAAATGTCCTGGTTTAGACCGATTTAAAGTATATACTTTAGAAGGTGAATTATATTCTTTTGGAATATCAAAATCTATTGCCTCTGAAGTTCGACTAGCCGCCACTAATACTTTATTATCTTCATCATATCTTTCAAACATAAAATAATTATCATTTATATCATAAATTTCTAAATCAGCATCTCTTAAAAATATTTCTTGTCTTCTAATTTCTCCCATCTGTTTAAAAAATTCTAATAATTCTATATCATGACCAGTTTTTGGAAATGGCTTTCTATTAGATAAATTTCCCATTCCCTGAAGACCAATTTCATCACCATAAAATATAGATAATATACCAGGGAAAAAGTTTAAAGCAAACACATATGATTTATATATTTGTTTTCCATATTCATATTGTTCCTTAGTTAAAACATAATTTTCACACCAGTTACGATCATCGTTGTTCAAATTCCAACCCCATTCACCATATTCTTGAAATTCATTACAAGAAAATAAATTAATAGCTCTAGTAATATCATGAGTTGAAGTAAAATTCATTAATGTTTTTATAGTATCATCCGGATATTCATTTAAAATTTCTTTTAGTATAGAAGATAATTTATTTACATCAGAATATTTAAAATACCTAAGCAAAGCATCAATAAACACATAATTCATAACACTATCCATTTCTTTGCCAGATGATATATATTCCCTATTCATTCTCATAGGATTCTTCCATACTTCCCCAAGTATAAATCCATCTTCTTTATTTCTTTTAACCGCTTTTCTAATCAGACTTATAAAATTATCAGTAAGTTCGTCTGCAACATCTAATCTTAAACCATCTATTCCTAAATTAAACCATTGGTCAATTATACCATTTTCGCCAGTTATGTAATCTATCCACTCTTTAGAATTACAATCACATTCAGGTAAATTTTTCATTCCCCACCAATAATCGTATTCTATGTTTCCGTCTTTTTCATGTTTACGATAAAATGAGCTATATTTTGAATATGGTGATTGATAAGCCCCAAGTTCTGGATAAGTATTATATTCATTAAAATATTTACTATCATTTCCAGTGTGATTAAAAACCGCATCTAAAATAATTTGTATATCTAATTCGTGTGCTTTATCACACAAACTTTTAAGATCTTCATTATTGCCAGCATAAGAATCCACAATCTCATAATCTCCAGCATCATACCTATGATTAGATTGACTTTTTACAATAGGACTCAAATATATAATATCAACACCTAACGATTTTAAGTACTCCAGTGACTCTTCTATTCCTTTTAAATCCCCTCCATAAAAGTCATTATTCCATATACCATTTTCATCTGGACCAATAACCATTTTTTCATCCCACGAATAATGAATTTTTCTTCTAGGTAACTCCTCCATAGGCTTATTACTACCTCTATTAAAGCGATCGACAAAAATATGATACATCACTTTCCCTTTAGCCCACTTTGGAACATAAAAATTAACTGATAATTTAAAATTTCCATCACAATCAATTGAAGATATATTTGATTTATTTTTAAGATATATAAGTTGGTTATTTGCTAAACAACAAAAATAATAATGATATATAGCCTTAGTAGCTAAAAAAACTTCTGTCTTAAAAAATGCCATATCATTTTCACTTTTAAAGTAATCCATTTGATATTCTAAACTGTCATCTAATATTAACTTAACATCTTCTATCCAACCAAGTTCCATAGGAATTTGAATAACTATATCATATTGATTACCATCTTCAGATTCCATAATAGCATTTAAATCTACTTTAAATTTGTTTACTACTTCAATCATGTTTATACTTCCTTACTACTTACTGCTTTCTATTATAATTATATTACAAATTCATTTATTTACAAGAAC
>CALVIJ010000124.1 GCA_944329505.1 uncultured Bacilli bacterium
TAATTTCAAATCATCCACAAATTCCTCATAACCATCAGGAACAACATCCTCTTTTAAAATCTTATTAACATTCTTATAAGTCATTTGTTTTCTTGATTTAATATAACTTTCAAAAATTTCACTATCTACAAGTTTTCCTTTATCATCTATTTCCATAACACATGAAATAGTAAGTCTAATCACATTTGGATTAAGTGAACAAATACCATTAGATAATTGATGGGGAATCATTGGAATTACCGTATTAGCCAAATAACTACTAGTACCACGTGCATAAGCCTCATCACCTAAAGCTGTACCCTCCTTAACATAATGACTAACATCTGCAATATGTACACCGAGTAAATAATTTCCATTATCTAATTTTTTAATACTTATTGCATCATCGATATCTTTAGTATCATCACCGTCTATTGTAAAAATAACCTCATCAGTTAAATCCCTGCGGCCTTTTAAATCATCAGTACTAACTTCATCAGGAATACTTTTTAACTCTTCTATTACAGCATCAGAAAATATATCATTAATTTGATATCTTGCTGCAATCGATAAAATATCAACTCCAGGATCATCCTTATGACCTAAAATACGTATAATCTTTCCTTGATAATAATTGCTTTTCTCTATTTTATTTTCAACTCTAACAACTACTTTATGTCCAGGAACCGCACCTTTCGCATCTTCTTCAGGTATTTCCACAATAATATTTAATTTATCATCATCTAACTTTAAATAATTTTTATCTTCTTTTTTATAAAATTCACCTACAAGCATATTATTTAAATTACGTTTGTTAACTCTAAGTACTGCTGCCTCGTGACTTGATTCATCCAAAACTTTAATAACTACTTCATCACCATTGATAGCCCCATTTACATTATCATTAGAGACAAAATAATCTTTTTCTTCACCATCGATTATAACAAAACCAAAGCCTCTCCTATTAGCCGCAAAAGTACCGATTTTTTGAGACTTATCATCGAATTTAGCATACTTACCTTTATTAGTAAGTCTAACTTTCAAATCTCTAATCAACTTACTTAAAGTTTCAGGTAAAAGCGGAATTTCCTCATCAGTTAACTTAGTTAAAATTTCATCATATGTTAAAGCTTTATTATGACTATTTATTATATCCAATACTTTTTCTTCCATATTTCCATCCCCTTTATATTAATTATAAAGCAAAAAAGCTAAAAAATATAGCTTTTACTAATTTTTAACCTTTTCCTTTACATAATAACCTAAACTAAACACACTAGCGCCTATAAATGCGACAATCATATCCATCATTGTATCATCAACACCAGTGGCTGCCACTCTTTGAGCATCTCCACCGAAAAGGATATTACAAACAAATTCAAAAGTCTCCCAAAGACCTGCACACATCCAGCTAAAAGCAATGATAAATAAAATCTTAAACCAAATATTAGACTTTTTAGGAACTAAAAGTAATCCAATATAAGCTGTAAAAACTCCAGACATCGTATGTGTAACCTTATCAAAACCATCCCATTTATTATAAAACTCAGCTGTTACACCCATATAATGTGCAAGGAAAATAAATACAAGCCAAACAAATATAATTCCATCATTTAATTTGACCTTAAATAACTTATTGACTATATAAGGTAAAGTAGCTGTTAATATAATGCTAGAATCTTTTAACACAATTACAATACCTCTATCGAGTTCACCCATAATTGTAAAAAATGAACAAACTAAAGTAATAATCAGTAAAACTATATTAATCTTCTTCATGTTCTATTGCCTCCACATCTACTTGATTAATCGCATTAAATCTCTTAGTAATCTTATCAGTTGTCGTATGAATATCTTTAACGTCTTTACTAACAGTTTCAATACTTCTATAAAGCTTATCCCATCTATCCTTATAACGTTTGAACTCGACATCTAATAATCTAAGTTCTTGATGAATAACCTTAGTATACTTATCTCTCTCAATATTTTTAATAATAATCTGTAAAGTTGTAAGTGTACTAATTAAAGTTGTTGGACCACATATCCATACTCTTTTATTATAAGCATAATCCAAAACATCTTGATGATATGCATTAACCTCAGCAAATATAGCCTCAGCCGGCAAAAATAATATTGCTTGATCAGTTGTCTCACCAGGAATAATATATTTAGAAGCAATTGCATCAATATGTTTTTTCATATCACTTTTAAACTTACGTTCTGCTAAAGTAGGATTCGGATTTTTCTTATCCACCATTGCTTGATAATCTTCTAAAGGAAACTTAGAATCAATAGCAATCAATCCCAATGGTTCAGGTGCGAAAATAACACTATCCGCAATCGTTCCATTACTTAATGTATATTGCATTCTATATATATTATCTTTATTTTCTCCAAAAACATTCACTAAAATATGTTTTAAATTAACTTCACCAAAAATACCTCTAGTTTTCTTATCTGTAAGCACTGACTGTAAAGATACAATGTCCGTAGATAAAGAATCGATTTTCTTTTGAGCTTCATCAATCTTAGATAATCTT
>CALVIJ010000125.1 GCA_944329505.1 uncultured Bacilli bacterium
ATCTTCTTTTCATTTTTACCTTTCTCCTTACTACTTCTATTATGAATAATTTTATATTTTTTATTCATTTTGTAATACCGATATCTTTGGTACTATTTATTTTAATTATAAAACATTTTTAAATACAAGACAACATGGTTTTTGTTTTCTTTACGTCTTATACACACTCCTTTTTATGATAATTTCATATCATATTTTTTTAATATCTTCTTCTTTGATTATAAAACACATTTATTAACTAAACAACATTTTACTTTAAGTTATATATTTATTATGTCCTTCACCCTATAAATTTTGTAAAGTAAGTTTACGTTTTTTTACAATGTACTTATTTTTATTTTTGGTGATGAAATAAAAGGAAACAAAAAAACTTTAAATTTTGGTTTAAAGTTTATCTTTAATTTGATTTAATACTTTTTCAATGCCCCACCATGAAAGTAAAGCACATTTTTTTCTAGCTGGATTTTTGGATATATCATCATATACTACGGCTTCTTCCAAGACTTCCTCATCATATGGTTTTTCATCAATCATATTTAAAAAGTTTTGTAAAATATTTTCAACTTCTTTAGTTGTTTTACCTATTAATGTGGTTGTCATGATAGATGCGGATGATATACAAATGGCACATGCTTCACCGTCGAAACGAATGTCTTTAATAATACCATCTTCTATTTTTACTTCTATATTTAATTCGTCGATACAGCTTTCATTATTCATGTTTACTTTCATATATGAATTATCATTTAATAATCCTTTGTTATGAGGATTTTGATAGTTTTCTAAAATTATTTCTCTTTTTATATTACTATCCATTAGTTATCACCTTCATTTTCTCCATAAACTGTTTCATCTAGTTCAAAGTAAAAATTTCTAAGTTCTTCAAATGAACAGAAGAAAACAGTTGGTAAATTTAGAGTTGCTTTTTCTTTTAGGGTTTTGATAACATCTAAAATATTATCGGCTTTTTTATTATTTAATTTATTAAATTGTTTATCTTTATAAATTGATACGCCACATTTACCTTGGCTATATAATGTTTCATTTGTAGCAAATAAAATATCGGCTTCAATTATACTATTAACTATTTTAGCTATGTTATAAATTGTATTCATGAGGGTTAAATTATGTGTTTGGTTTTCAATGGTTTGTTCTTCGACTATTTCTTTTATTCTAGTAAATAGTTGGTCACCATCTTTACTGTCGCATGACATTTCGGCATATATTTTACCCTGATGAGATCTGATATTGAATTCGCAGTCAGGAATTTCTAAGGTTAAGTCTATTAATCTACCAATGGTGTTTAAGTGAGAATAATCTAAACTTAAGATTATATAAGCAACTTTATTTTTTCCATGACCAATACTTGCTAGTGAGGGAACAATGCCATTATTATAGCACGTATGAAGTAAAAGTTCTAGTGAGCGAGAGTCTTCAGCCATTTCATGAAAATAAACGCCTCTTTCTTTGTCATCTTCAATATTTATATTTTTAATCATAAACTACCTCCTTTTATTTTCTCTTGATTTACTATATTTTGATTTTAATGTTTGGTATAAAATGTTTAAGTCTTTGAGTGAACAATTATATTTATAAACTTCTAATTGATTACTTTGCTCTAAACTTATCATATCTTCAGTATATATTTCTGTTTGAATAATGTTTTGAGTGAATAATAATGGTGTAAAAACAATTGTCAAATATATACCACTTTCTAAAGCTAGTTTGACTAATTCATAAGATATATTAAATGAATCTTCTAAATTTTGTGAAAAAGCTTTTGTATTATCATTTAATAGCATCTCATATATCTTTTCAAATGTGTATTCGGCATTTATGGCCGGAATACGGATATCAACGGTGATAAAATCTTTGGTATTTTGAATGTTAAATTCACTATCATTTATATCCATCATGATATTAAGTAAGTTTTGATAAAATGGTAATGAGCTTTCATTTACTTTGAATTTGATATAAGCTTCTTGCTCTTTACTGTGCCCACGGCAACAAGCCATGGTTTCTATGTTATTTTCATATAAGGCTTTTAACAATTTTTCTAGGTTTTCAGAGTCCTCAGAAAAGTCTTTAAATGCTTTATTTTTATCTTTAATAGTATCTATATTTAGAATCTCTCCTCTATTATAATTCACTATATCACTTCCTTTTAATGTAATATTTCCTTTTTAGCTTCATATAGTTTAAGTATAAAGGAGGAAATAAACATGGAAACACTTAAAGTACGCGCTAAAAGCAATCCTAATTCAGTGGCTGGAGCTTTAGCTAATGTTTTTCGCGAGAAAGGAACTGTTGAAATTCAAGCAATTGGAGCGGGAGCTTTGAATCAAGCTATTAAGGCTGTCGCAATCGCGAGAGGTTTTGTTGCTCCTAGTGGCAAAAACTTGATATGTATCCCCGCTTTTACGGATATTGTAATCGATGGCGAGGAACGAACAGCTATTAAACTAATTGTCGAAGCAAGATAGGAAACTATCTTTTTTTCTTTTGATA
>CALVIJ010000126.1 GCA_944329505.1 uncultured Bacilli bacterium
TTACATTATCTCCGTTACCTCTAAAATATTTTGCTAAAATATCCCCTGGTAATAATGCAGCCAAATGACCAACATGTAAAAAATAATTAGAATATGGCCATGCTCCTCCAATAAAAATATCTCTTTTCATTAAGAATCCTCCCTTTTGATTTAAGTATTATAGCATAAATGCTATATATATGCAAACTTATATATATTATATACCATTTACACTTTTTATTAATAAAAATATTTTTCTAAATATTCTTGTATTTTATTTTTTAAGTATATTTCTTTATTAATATTATTTTTTTTATATCCCAAATAATATTCTCCTTCAGCTCCACTATATTGATTCCTATACATTAAATAAAGTATATTTTCAACAGTTAATTCTTTCAAATTATTAAAACCTATAATCGACTCTAAAATAATTTTCCACGCTAATTCTTCAAATTCTTTTATTTGATTTATATTTTTTCCTATCACTAAGTGATCTGTAGTTAATATATTTAATAATAATCTAACCTTCATTTCTTTTGAAGATAAAAACTCATTATCCTTTTTTATATCTGAAATAAAATATTTACCATTTTTTTTAAAAGGATTTGATGATAATATTTTTTTTACTTCAAAAATTGTATATATTAATTTGTTTTCATAAGGAACTTCCTCATCTAATTTTAGTCCATTTTCTTCATGATAACGTATTGTTTGTAAAATAATATCTTTTTTTTCCTTCTCACTAATATTATTGACAAGTATACAAACATCCAAATCACTTGAATTAGAATCATAAATATTTGAACCATAAAAAATCATAGTAGGACATAAATAAGCATAATTATTTAATATATATTCATAATAACTTTGACATAATTTCATTTTATTTATTTTCTCCTTTTATTTTTGTTGCCACTTCGATTATGTGTGTTAGCATATTATTTATATCTTTATAAGAAATATTATCATTTCCAGACATATATCTTAATACAACTATTGTCTCATCTTCTTTTATAGCCCCCATATTATCGATGATAGGAAATCTGTGTAAATAATACTTACCTTCTTTTAATAAGTAATCATAAATTTGTGAGTTCAACGCATTAATATCATTTATATTCATTTTTGATAATTCATTTTTATTATCTACATACACAAATACAACTGAATTAATATTAACCTCATTCATTAAAATAAAATGATCACTTTTCAATATTTGTTTTTTCAAATATTGAGCCATATCACAACGTCTTTCAATCAGTTTTCCTATGTTTTTTATTCCAAGGTTTTGCATCATAAACCATGTTTTTAAGGAAACCCAGCTTTTTGAACCTATAAAAGGTGTAATTTGACCAAAGGCAAAGTCTTCTTGCATTATCAAATCAGAAGTTGAAGTTACTAATTTAAATTTTTCTGGATCTTTAATTAATAAAGCACTCATACAATATGGAATTGCAAGTACTTTATGTGGATCTGTAGAAATACTATCGAATAATTCAATACCTTCAATTTTCTTTTTTAATTTTTCTGAAAAAGCTAAAGAGAAACCATGACATGCATCTACATGTAACCATATATTATTATCTACAGATTTCACGACTTGATAAACAGCTTTTAAATTTTCTATTGTCATAGTACGACTATCACCAACATATGAAACAACGCACATAATTTTTCCCTTATTTTTTAATAAAGTTTCTCTTAAAGCGCTAATATCATACCTATAATTTGCTGTTTCAACTTCTATAATATTATCACCACAACCTATCCACATTAAAGCGCTTCTAATACTATAATGACCAATTCCTTTGGGTATTATAACTTTATAATTTTCTGGATTTTTAACACCATTAATCATGGTATCTTTTTTAAAATTTTCTCTAGCTAATAATAAGGCAATCGAATTACTACCAGTCCCACCGTACGTAATTACACCTCCGACATCCCATATATTATTAATTTTTTTTATTTTATAGCCTAAGATTTCACGAAACCATTTAATAACAGCTATTTCCATATAAGTTGCAATTGGTGCGCAAAAAGATGAATTTATTAAATTTTGCTGTAAAAAATCCGACATTATCGCCCCACTAATACCAGCTACTGAATTTCCAGCATCTGGAAAGCCCATAAAGTTTTCATTACTAAAATTAGTACAATATGGCAAAATTTCTTCGCTAAAATATTTTAGTAAATCGTTTAATTCAATACCATCTAATGGTATTTTTAACAATTGATTGATTTGCTGCTTTTTTGATTGTTTTTCTTTAACATCATTATTTAATTTAAACTTAAAACCTAATTCTAACGTTTTTTCAAAACATTTATAAGCGTATTCTTCATTTTCTTTATTTAGAATTTCTTTCACCGCTATAACTTCCCTTCCCAATTACTTTAAAATTATCATTTTATTACCATTTATTTTTATATGCCATTTTTCAAATAAATCCAAATTTATAAAATCAGATAAATTACTAATCATATTGTAATAATATTTTTCTAAAATTTTTCTGGATTAATCACTCATTTTTTCAACATTTAAATTCTTTTTTGAAAATAAAACAGGAATTTTCCAAGTTAAAAAATTTAAAAATTTACACATATTATCTGAAATAAACGGAATTTTTTCTATTAAGATTGGTCGATAGATTTTGGAAAACCATATCTTGTTTGCCTTTATTGTAAAAAGATTTCTAGGCAATCTATTACCATCATTAGAATGTAAATTATAATTTATAAACTCTTCAGATTTAACATTGATAAAATCAAAAATTTTTAAACACTCTTTTTTAGGGTTTTTAATAAAATCTTCAAAAAATATTATTTTAATATTATCTTTACCAAAAGTTTCAGTATAGTCCTT
>CALVIJ010000127.1 GCA_944329505.1 uncultured Bacilli bacterium
ATAGATTTGAGCGATTAATCTTACGATTGCGCCTTTATTTAAGGCTTTAACAACTGGCATTTTTTCAATTTCTTCTTTGATGTTTTTGCCTTTATCAATAAAGTATTTAGAAGGTGTGCATTTAACTGCGTTATCGACACTACTATCATTTATATATTGGAATGTATCTGGGAAAACTTCATTAAAGATAATTTTACCAGGAGTAGTTACTAAATACTTATCCATGTATTTATCTGGGAATATTTTATGTTTAAATGATTTTACAGGTAAGGCAATACGAGTGTGTAATGTAATTTCTCTTCTTTCGTAAGCCATAACAACATCATTTGAATTTCTAAAGACTCTACCTTCACCTTCTAAGCCAGCTTTTTCCATAGTTAGGTAATAGTTACCTAATACCATGTCTTGTCCTGGAGTAGCGATTGGTTCACCACTTTTTGGTGATAAGATGTTATTAGCACCTAACATAAGTAATCTAGCTTCAGCTTGCGCTTCTTCACTGATTGGTACGTGAACAGCCATTTGGTCACCATCGAAGTCGGCGTTGAAGGCTGGACATACTAATGGATGAAGTCTAATTGCTTTACCTTCGATTAATTTTGGTTCAAATGCTTGAATACCTAATCTATGTAGAGTTGGTGCACGGTTAAGTAATACTGGGTGTTCTTTGATTTTTTCTTCAACAACATCCCATACGCGTTCGTCTTGGTTTTCAATCATTCTTTTTGCAGCTTTAATATTGCTGGCAATTTCTTTAGAAACTAAACCGTTAATAACATGTGGTTTAAATAATTCTAGAGCCATTTCTTTTGGAATACCACACTCATACATTTTAAGTGATGGTCCAACAACGATAACTGAACGACCAGAATAATCAACACGTTTACCAAGTAAGTTTTGACGGAAACGACCTTGTTTACCTTTTAACATACTTGATAATGATTTTAATGGTCTATTACCTGCTCCAGTAATGTTTTTACCACGGCGACCATTATCGAATAAAGCATCAACTGCTTCTTGTAACATTCTTTTTTCGTTTTGAATGATAATAGATGGAGCACCTAAATCGATTAATTTTTTAAGACGATTATTACGGTTAATAACACGTCTATATAAATCATTTAAATCAGAAGTAGCAAATCTACCACCATCTAATTGAATCATTGGTCTAAGCTCTGGTGGGATAACTGGAAGTGCTTCCAAAATCATCCACTCAGGGCGGTTACCTGATTCTAGGAAAGCATCTAAGACATCTAATCTTTTGATTAAACGTACACGTTTTTGACTAGAAGAGTCTTTGATTTCAGCAATTTCTTTTTTGATTTCGTCAACTTCTTTTTGTAAGTCAACTTCTTTTAATAATTCCCTAATAGCTTCAGCTCCCATACCAACTCTAAAGGTATTACCGTATTTTTCATAATATGTACGGTATTCTTTATCGCTGATAGTTTGCTTCTTTTCAAGTGGGGTGTCACCTGGATCTAAGACAACGTATGATACAAAATATAATACTTCTTCTAACTCTCTTGGTGACATATCAAGAACTAGCCCCATTCTTGATGGTACGCCTTTGAAGAACCAGATATGAGATACTGGTGTGGCTAGTTCAATATGACCCATACGTTCACGACGAACTTTAGACTTAGTTACTTCGACACCACAACGGTCACAGATAATATTTTTATATCTTAATCTTTTATATTTACCGCATGAACATTCGAAGTCTTTAGTTGGTCCGAATATTTTTTCACAAAATAGTCCGTCACGTTCTGGTTTTAATGTTCTATAATTCATGGTTTCAGCTTTTTTAACTTCACCATAAGACCATGAACGAATTTTTTCTGGTGAGGCAATGGCTATTCTTAATCCTTCAAAACTATTTGCATCCATTAATTATCCTCCCCTTCCAAACTTTGTAAGTCTTCTAAAGTTGGTTCTTGATCTTCGTCTTCTTCATTTTCATCGAATTCATTTAATTCGCTTTCTAATTCACTAGGAATCAAATTATCATTTTTTTCATTAGCTTCTTTTTCTTTTAAGATTTCGCTTTCTAAGTCAGTATCTGGAACATAACTATCTTTTTCAGCTTCTTCTAAATCTTTAAGTTCAACATATTTTCCATCTTTATCTAAAACGGTAATATCTAAACCTAAAGCTTGGAATTCTTTGATGACAACTCTAAAGCTTTCTGGAACACTTGGTTTTGGTAAGTCTTCACCTTTAACTAAGGCTTCATAAACTTTAACACGTCCAGTTACGTCGTCTGATTTAACAGTCATCATTTCTTGTAAGATATGAGCGGCACCATAAGCATATAATGCCCATACTTCCATTTCTCCGAAACGTTGACCACCGAATTGGGCTTTACCACCTAGAGGTTGTTGTGTTACTAAAGAGTAAGGTCCTGTAGATCTTGCGTGTAATTTATCATCAACCATGTGGTCTAGTTTAATCATGTACATAACTCCGACACTGATTCTATTATCGAATCTTTCTCCGGTTCTACCATCGTATAACCACATTTTACCGTCTTTATCTAATCCAGCTTCTTCTAAGGCATCGATGATTTCATCTCTTGAAGCACCATCGAATACTGGAGTTGCGACATGAATACCTAATGATTTAGCAGCCATACCTAAGTGTAATTCTAAGATTTGTCCTAAATTCATACGAGATGGTACGCCTAGTGGGTTAAGTAAGATATCAACGGTTCTTCCATTTTTATCATAAGGCATATCTTCTTCAGGAAGTACTAAAGATACAACACCTTTGTTTCCGTGACGTCCTGAGATCTTATCTCCGACACCGATTTTTCGTTTTTGAACAATATATACTCTAACTTTTTTACTTACACCAGCTGGTAACTCATCACTATCTTCTTTAGTTAAGATTTGAACATCGTGAACAATTCCGCCACCACCGTGTTGAACTCTAAGTGAAGTATCTCTTACTTCTCTTGTTTTTTCACCAAAGATAGCGTGTAATAATTTTTCTTCTGAAGTAAGTTCAGCCATACCTTTAGGGGTAACTTTACCAACTAAGATATCGTCATCTTTAACTTCAGTACCAATTCTGATAATACCATTTTCATCTAGGTTTTTACGAGCTTCTTCAGAAACATTTGGAATGTCTCTTGTAAACTCTTCAGCACCTAATTTAGTGTCTCTACACTCTATTTCATAATCTTTAATATGAATTGATGTGAATACATCATCATTAACTAATCTTTCATTTAAGATAACCGCATCTTCGTAGTTGTATCCATCGTAGTTGACGAATGCGATAGTTAAGTTTTTACCTAAGGCCATTTCACCTTGATCAGTTGATGGTCCATCGGCAATAACATCGCCAGCTTTAACTTTATCACCTTTTCTAACGATTGGTTTTTGGTGATAACATGTTCCCATATTACTTCTTTCAAAACCTTGTAAGTAATATGTGTCAGTTCCTTTAGCGTTTTTAACAATTATTTTGCGAGCGTCGACATAGTCAACAACACCGTCTGCTTTAGCACATATAACAACGCCTGAATCTCTAGCGGCAATAGCTTCGATACCAGTTCCAACGAATGGTGCTTCAGCTTCTAAAAGTGGGATGGCTTGACGTTGCATGTTAGCACCCATCAAGGCTCTCTTACCATCGTCGTGCTCTAGGAATGGAATTCCACTTGTTGTAATAGAAATAATTTGTTGTGGTGAAACATCGACATAATCGATTTTCTCTTTTTCGATAATTAAGTTATCGTTTTGATATCTAACCGGAACTTTATCTTCTAAGATATTTCCTTCGTCATCTGACTTAATGGTTGCTGGTGCGATATAGTATTCTAATTCTTCATCAGCAGTCATATATGTTATTTCATCAGTTAATTTGTTATTTTCAACTTTACGATATGGAGTCATGATAAATCCATATTCGTTTACTTTAGCATAGCTTGCTAAAGAAGTGATTAATCCGATGTTAGGTCCTTCTGGAGATTCTACTGGACATAATCTACCATAGTGTGATGGGTTTACGTCACGAACTTCCATTCCGGCTCTATCTTTAGAAAGTCCGCCAGGTCCTAATGAAGATAATCTTCTTTTGTGGGTTAATTCAGCAATCGGATTGATTTGGTCCATGAATTGTGATAATTGAGATGAACCAAAGAACTCTTTAATAGCTGCAGTTAATGGTCTAATATTGATTAAGCTTTTTGGAGTTACTTCAGCTATGTCTTGAGTACTCATTCTATCTCTAATAGTTCTTTCAATTCGACTAATACCAATTCTAAATTGGTTTTGTAATAATTCACCGACTTGTCTTACACGTCTATTTGATAGGTGGTCGATTTCGTCAAATGAACCAATACCATCTAATAAGTTTAGATAATATGAAAGTGATGCATAAATATCAGATACAGTTAAACGCTTAATATCGATATTTTGATCATTACCGATTATGCGAACAACTTTTTCTGGGTTTGCCTTAGAAAATACTTTAACAACTTGAACTTCGCCATATGAATCAAGTTCATTATTAATTAAAGCTTCTTTTTTGCCATAACCATTAGCGAATACTGGTTTTAATTTTTCTAGTAATTCTTTGGTTACGATATCACCTTCACTAGCGATTAATTCACCATCTACTTTAATATCTTCAGCTAATTTGCATCCTAAAAGTCTATCAGTTACATTTAGTTTTTTGTTGAATTTATAACGTCCAACTTTAGCTAAATCATATCTGAATGCATCAAAGAATCTAGTAATTAATTGGTTCTTAGCACTTTCTAAAGTACTAGGTTCACCAGGTCTTAATTTTGAGTGAATATCAATTAATGCTTCATCAGTATTTTTATTTGTATCTTTTTCGATGGTTTTGATTAAGTAATCGTTTTCACCAAATAAATCTAAGATATCACTATCACTAGATAGACCTATTGCTCTAAGTAAAGTTGTTACTGGAACTTTTCTTGTCCTATCGATACGAACATAAATGATGTCACGAGCATCAGTTTCAAACTCTAACCAAGTACCTCTCGTTGGAATAATTTGGGCTCCAACTGTAACTTTACCATTTTTCTTATCTACTTCTTTACCAAAATAAACAGATGGTGAACGAACCAATTGCGATACAATAACACGTTCTGCTCCATTGACAATAAAGGCTCCACTATCAGTCATAATTGGCATGTCACCTAGATAAATTTCTTGTTCTTTGACTTCACCTGTTTCAACATTGAAAAGTCTAGCTTCTACTTTTAGTGGCGCAGCATAAGTAGAATATCTTTCTTTACATTGTTTAATAGTGTGTCTTGGTTCTTCAAAGCTATATTCTCCAAATTCTAAAGACAAATTACCAGTGAAACTCTCCACTGGAAAAATGTCGTCAAAAACTTCTTTAATACCCTCTGTTATGAACCATTGATAAGAATCTTTTTGAATTTCTAATAAGTTGTTTAATTCAATTGCATTTTTTGTTTTACCGTAATTTCTTCTCTCTCTTTTTTTATTTACTTTTTGTATTTTGTATGCCAAGTATTTCACCCCTATAAACTAGTTTTTTAGATTTTTCATGCACTCTGTGGAGTACACGTCGCCAATTTATAATTATAAAGGTTTTATGTCCAAAAGTCAACGCTTTTTAGCACATATTATATAAAAACCTTTATTTTTTGTAACTATGGCTACATTATACTTTTCTTGTAAATCTTTGGCTAAGGATTTGGCCCCTTGATTTTTATTTACAACAAGCCATAGTTCTCCATTTTCTTTTAAATAATTTTCAGCATTGAATAAAATATCATATAATATTTTTTTACCAACTCTTATTGGTGGGTTTGTGACGATACAATCGTATTTCTTAGTGACGTTTTCATAGATATTACTTTTAAATACATTTACTTCTACTTCGTTTAATTTGGCATTTTTTTTAG
>CALVIJ010000128.1 GCA_944329505.1 uncultured Bacilli bacterium
CTCAGTTTTCAAATATCATTCATACCACTTCTGCAGCTGTAATTCCAATATACCAAATGTACTCGATTAAGTCAAGAACTTTTTGAAATTTTTTTGAAATTTTTGACTTAACTTGAGGTCACCCCTCAAAAGTACTCACTTAATATATCAGAACGTTCGACATAAGTCAACAACTTTTTGCGTTTTTTTTAATTTTTTCTGAAAAATTTGTTCAACCTCGTCGAATGCATAAATAATATAACACTTTTTGGGTAGGTGGTCAACAAAAAATTAACTTTTTTTTAATTTTTTTTTATTTTTCCCACTTCCCTTATAATATATGACGCTTATTATAAAAAAATGATTACTTTTTACGTAATCTTTGATATTCTTTTCCATACATTAAATTAGTATTTAAATCAAACATTGATTCTCCATTTTGATAATCTGTTATCAATTCTGATAAAGCACTGCGAATAGCTATATCAAGATCATCAGAATAATTCATTTTTTTCTTATGATATTTATATTCCTGTCTATCTAATATTTTAAAACTACCATTAGAAAAAATTCTCAAGTCTAAATCATAATCTATATACTTTATCGTTCCATCTTCTATAATATAAGGCGAAGCTATATTACAATAATATGTTACTCCTTCTTTTTTTAGTTGAACAATAATATTATACCAACGATCTTTAAAAAAATACATAATAGCAGGTTCCTTAGTTCTCCAAGTATTACCTTGAGCCTCTGTCACCAATGTCCTTTCATTACCAAATACCATATAATCTTTCTGAACATCAATCAAAATAGCTTCATCCCAGCATCTGTGAATTTTACCATTATGCTTATAACACTGGATCTGCAGCTTGTCTCCTTTTTTTAATTTTTCCATAAAACTTCGCTCCTCTTTATTAATTATAACATTTTTTTCTAAAAAGAAAAGGACACTAATAATGTGTCACTTTAAAATTACATCTATAGCTTTCTGTAATTGATTATCATTTTCATCTGTTGAATCTTCCAAATAAGCCTTATCTAAGCTAACTTCGTAATCTGGATCAATACCCTTTCCATCAATTTCCTTACCCTTAGAAGTAAGCCATGTCTTGGTTGTCAATTTATACTGTTCACCATCAGTCAAAGTCTGAAGTTCTTGTACCGTTCCTTTACCATAACTTTTCATACCAATGGTAGTAGCACCATATTGTTCTGATAGTGCTGAAGTAACAACTTCAGAAGCCGAAGCACTACTTTCATCTATTAAAATACTAATTTTATATTTTTTCGTTTCTTTACCAGTTGAATAATAAGTGTGCTGACTTTCTTTTGATTTTATCTGATAAATAGGATGTGAAGAATCTAAAAATAAAGAAATAATTTGTTCTGCGGCCATCAAATGTCCGCCAGAGTTGCCTCTTAAATCTATAATAAGTCCATCTATATTATCCTTTTCCAAATTATTAAGCTCTTTTTTAAACTGTTCATAAGTGTTGTTAGCAAAAATAGTTGTTCTAAGATAACCGAATTTTTTATTATCCTTTTCAATAATTTTAGAATAAACAGATTTTAATTCTACTGTATCCACTTTTAGTTCTACGGTTTTTTCCTTATTATCTCTTTTGTAAGTGATTTTGAAAGTTCCATCCTGTTTTTTCACTAAATCTGAAAAATCGCTTATACTCATATCAGTTGTTTCTTTGTTGTTTAACTTAACAATAATATCTCCAGCCTTTAGCCCTGCTTTACTAGCTGGTGTATTTTCAAAAACTGAATAAATAACAATATTCTTATTATCATCATTGTATACTTGAATACCAGTTCCTTCATAAGTACCTTCCAAATAAATACTAAAGTCAGTATCACTTCCACCAACATAAGCAGAATTATTATCTAAAGTACTAAGCATACCAGCAATTGCAGAATCAATTAAATCTGTTTTATCAACATCTTTATAATAATTGTTTACAATATAATCATAATTTGTAATAAACTCTTGAAGTTCGTCATCCACCTTTTGACCTTTTAAAACTACATTATAAGTAACCAATCCTCCCATTGCGAGTCCAATAACAGATGTAAGCAACAAAAGAAATACCACTTCTTTTGTTTTAAATGTCGGAGTTTCTTTTCTTTTATTAACTTTAATATCTAAAGATTGTGATAGTTTTTCTATATTTTCTGCAGTTTTTTGTTCTCTTGTTTTCATAAGCATCATCCTTTAAGCACTACTAAAAGTATAACACAAAAAAATAAACTTAAACCAAAAAAGAAAAGAAAAATACGAATGGTATACACTCGCATTAATCTAATTCATTTAATTGATCACTTATAGTATCATAATTATCATAAACATCTGTTATTTTATGATTACTAATTCTCACCAAAGTAGTGCCTTTAACTTTAAATGTCTCCATATTATCGTCATAATTGGTCTTATCACTTAAATATTTTTTATTAAAACCACTACTTAAATCAGCAGTATAAATAGTAGGTGCATCCTCATTTGCTTTAATTGTTTGAATTAATGTATTATATTCAGGCAATCTAATATCATCCTCATCTTCAATTAAAACATAAAATGAACCATCAATTTTAAGCATTGAACCTATCATTATACTATCATATTGAATTTCAACTGCTTCTTCATTTTCTTTAGCTGCTTCTTTAGCCTTGTTGGTAACAACAACTGTTACTCCATAAAACACAATTATTATTCCAGTTACAATCAAAACTATTTTAATCAATTTAGAAAGTTCATCAGAACTAGAATTATTACTATTATAGTAAAGTTGTTTACGAGCTTGCTTAATATTCTCTTTTTTTTCTTTTCCAGCTTTAACTTCTGTAGATTTCTTTTTCACATTATCACCGCTGTTAGTTACCTTTTTTTCGGCTTTGGCATTATCAGTTTTTTTACTTGCTTTTTTAGTATTACTACCTTTCTTAGCTGCAGCCTTCTTTTCGATTAATTCATTATTTGCTTTTTTTGAAGTGTTTTTATTACTAGCTTTACCCTTTTTAACTTTTTTTTCATTCTCTGCCATTTTAATCACCTGAAAGCATTATAGCACATTTTCTTTTTTTTTTAAACTTTATTATTATATTTGTCTTTACAACAGCCATAATATTAAAA